>JBEKSK010000292.1:0-3789 GCA_049517155.1 Solirubrobacteraceae bacterium | reverse complement strand
CGAGACCGTGGTCGTTCCCGTCGGCAGCGCCGTCGGCGCCGACTGCAGGCCGTAGTTGTCGGTGGCGCCGTACTGGAAATAGACCTCGGTGGGCTCGCCGCCGGGGTTGACTGTCCCGGTGAGCGTCGCCGACTGATAGGTGACCGCGCTTGCAACTCCGGTGGTCGCCGTTGGCGCGGCGGCCAGCGCCGGCGCCGCCAGCAGCGCGCAGGACCCGGCGATCACCACGGCCGTGAGCGCGAGCGGGCGCGCGAATAGCCGCGTAAGGCGTTTGCGTCCCGCCACTACGTCCGTCTCCCTGCTGAGTTGAGGATCCTCTTCCCCCACGAAACGACGCTGCCTGCCCATGACGCTCCTCCCGCTGCTCCTAGGTGCTGTGCGATCCAGGACTACCCTGGCCTGTAGATTCAGACACAATTGACCGCGAGGAGTTGCGATGTTCGTTTTCAAGGCCGCAGTAGTCGGTGCGGGCACAATGGGCGCCGAGATCGCCCAGCTGATCGCCTCGGCGGGGATCCCGGTCGTCCTGCACGACGTCGCGCAGCCCCTCGTCGATGCCGGACTGGCGAAGGCCGAGCAGCTGACCGCCGACCGCGCCGGCTCGCTCGTCGCCTCCGGCCGGCTGACCCGCGAGCAGGCCGACGCCCAGATCGCGGGCACACTCGCGCTGCTGAGCGCAACCACGACCTATGACGGCTTCGGCGACGTCGACCTCGTGATCGAGGCCGTGCCGGAACGGCTCGAGCTCAAGCTCGAGGTCTTCGCGCAACTGGACGCCGCCACCCCCGGCCACGCGATCCTCGCCTCGAACACATCGGCGCTTTCGATCAGCGAGCTGGCTGCCGCGACGACGCGGCCGGAGCGCGTGCTGGGCTTTCACTTCTTCTACCCGGCCTCGGTGATGCGCCTGGTCGAGATCGTCGAGGGGATCGAGACCTCGCCCGAATCAATGGCCGTGGCCGCGAGCTTCGCTGCAGCCATCCGCAAGACCGCGATCCGCTGCGCCGACGTGCCCGGCTTCGTCGTCAACCGCGTGCTGCTCTCGGCGGTCAGCGAGCTGTGGCTCGCACAGGAGGAGCAGGAACTGGACATCGGCGCGGTGGACCGCGCCGTCGCGGAGTCGGGGGCGGCGCCGGTTGGGCCGTTCCTGCTGGCGGACATGCTCGGGCTCGACACCGTGCTGCACGTCGCCGAGCATCTCCACGAGGCCTTCGGCGAGCGCTTCCACGTCCACGCCGGCATGCGCGAGCTGGTCGCGAAGAACGAACTCGGCGTCAAGAGCGGGCGCGGCTTCTACGCCGACGGCGCGCCGCGCAGCGGCGGGCGCGACGAGTTCGACGCGGCGGCGCTGACCGAGCGCTTCGTGCTCAAGGCGCTCGTCGAGTGCTGCCTGCTGCTGGAGGAGGACGTCGCCGGCGCACGCGACATCGACGTGGCGCTGATGGCTGGCGCCGGCGTCGTCCCGCCACCCTTCGCGCGGGCCGACGCCACGGGGCTTGGTGAGACGCTCGCGCGGCTGGAGCGGGCCGCTGCGCAGTGGGGCGAGTCGTTCGAGCCGCCGACGATCCTGCGGCGGCTGGTTGCGCAGGGACGGCTCGGCGCCGCAGGTGGCCAGGGCTTCTTCCCGACGGCGCGGCCCGAGCAGGGCCAGTCCGGCCCGGTCAAGCTCGAGTCGCGCGGTGAGGTCGCGATCGCCTGGCTCGACAACCCGCCGGCGAACTCGATCACGATCGAGCTGCTCGACGCGCTGTCGGCGCTGTGGCGGGGGGTCGTCGAGGCCGCCACGGTACGCGTGCTCGTGATCGCCTCCGCCAACCCGGCGCTGTGGTGCGCCGGTGCCGACATCAAGGCCTTCGCGACGATGGACCTCGACGGCGAACGCGAGCTGCTCGATCGCATGCATGCGCTGCTGCTCGACATGGGTCGTTCGCCGATCGTCACGATCGCCGCCGTCAACGGGCTGGCCTACGGCGGCGGCTGCGAGCTGGCGATGGGCGCCGACGTGCGGATCGCCGCGCAGTCGGCGAGCTTCGCCCAGCCGGAGGTCAAGCTGGGGATCATCCCGGGCTTCGGCGGCACCCAGCGCCTGCCGCGCCTCGTCGGCGCCGGCCGGGCGCTCGAGCTGAACCTGATCGGAGAGCCGATCGACGCCTTCGAGGCGTGGGAGTACGGCCTCGTCAATCGCGTCGTTGCGGACCACGAGCTGCTGGACACGGCGCTCGCCTGGGCGCGGCGGCTGGCGTTGGCGGCGCCGGTCGCGGTGGCCGAGATCAAGCGGCTTGCGGCCCCGGCGGAACTCGAGGCCGGAATCGAGGCCGAGAAGGCGGCCTTCGCGCGCGTCTTTGCCTCCGCCGACGCGAGCGAGGGGGTCCGCGCCTTCCTCGAGAAGCGCTCGCCGGAGTTTCACGGCAGCTGACCTGCGCCGGGGCTCGCTGCGGGCCCGGTTCGGAGTAGCCTTCAGGCCGTGGTCGAGGAGCCCCAAGCCGACAGCCTGCGCGACCGCGTCGCCGCACGCGGCGAGGAGGCGCTCGGCCGGATCGCCCAGGATCTGCTCGAGAATCCGTGGGTCAACTCGGCGCTGACCGCAGCCTTCGAGGCGCGCGGGAAGGCGACAGCGGTGCAGGAGGTCGCGATGGACTTCCTCAACCTGCCCTCCGCCGCTCACATGGAGCGCCTGACCAGGCGCGTACGCTCGATCTCCCAGCGACTGGAGGCCGTCGAGGATGCGCTGACGCGGCTCGAGGATGGGCTGCGCGGCACACCGTCGGCGATCGCCGGCCGCCTCGACACGATCGAGGAGCAGCTCAGCGACCTCAAGCGCGCCCTCGGCGAGCTGGCGGCGCGGGCGTCCGACGGGTTGGCCGTGTCTCCCGGCCAGGAGCGCCTGGCGGTGGACGACGCGGACGCAGGCGCCGGCGCGCCGCCCGACTAGCCCACGGCCAGCGCCGCCGCTCCAAGGCGGCCGACCGCCAGCCCGGCCTCCGACAGCGCAGCGGCGTCGATCCGCTCTCGCTCGCCGGTCAGCTGATCGGTGATCGCGAGCGCACAGGCGACCGCGACGCCGCGCAACGCGCCCACCGAGAACAGCGCGGCGCACTCCATCTCGACCGCGCGCGCGCCCTGCGCGTGCCACTGCGCGAAGCGCGGCTCGCCGACCTCGTAGAAGAGGTCGGAGGAGACGACCGTGCCGCTCGCGGCGGCGGGATCGCAGCGCGCAAGCGCCGCCGTGAGCTTCGCATCGGCCGCCATGCGCTCCGTTGCGCCGAGCGCCCGGCTCGTACCGTCAGCGCTGATCGCGTCCGTCACGATCAGCAGGTCGCCGACGCCCAGCGAACCGTCGAACGCACCGGCCGTGCCGACGCGGATCGCCCGCTCGAGGCCGAGCACGATCAGCTCCTCGAGCACGATCGCCGCCGACGGCCCGCCCATCCCGGTGCTCTGGATGCTCAGCTGCTCGCCGTCGGCGGCGAGCCCCGTGTAGCCCCACAGCCCGCGGTTGTGGTTGAACATCCGCGGCCCCGTCAGCAGGTCCTGCGCCAGGGCCAGCGCCCGGCCGGGATCGCCGGGGAGCAGCACCCGCGGCGCGAGCGGCGCGGTCGGGTGCAGGTGGATCGTGGAAGGCGGATCGCTCAGACGCGCGATTATCGCGGTCTGCGAACCTTTGGCGATGGGCGGCTCGGTGCTCGAGGCGGTTCGCGCCGGCGGCGTGGTGTCGCCGTCGCAGCGCTACGTCGCGCTCGTCTCGGGCGGCCGCGATTCGGTCTGCCTGCTCGATGTGCTGGTGAGCAT
>JBEKSK010000291.1:0-3801 GCA_049517155.1 Solirubrobacteraceae bacterium | reverse complement strand
ATGCCGAGGCGCAGCGGCTCGCCTCGAGCCGCAGGATGACCGCGGCGCTTCGCCACAGCGGCCGCATCGCGCCACTGCCTCCGGTCGAGAAGGCGCTCGCGTTCCTCAAAGCGCAAGGTGACTCTGCCGCGGGCCACCGCGGAACGCGGGACATCGTCGGCTCGCCCGAAACGGTCCGCGCGGGGCTGGAGGAGGTCGCCGAGGACTACGAAGCCGACGAGGTTCTGGTTGTCACCCTGACCTACGACCACGCTGCGCGCCGGCGCTCCTACGAGCTGATCGCCGAGGTGTTCGGCCTCAAGGCCGGGACGCTCGCCCCGGATCCGCTGCTCGCGGGGTAGGCCGCCGGGCGCACAAATGACGCTCCAAACGCCGGCCCGTGACGGTGGGAGCGGCGGCCGTCAGGCCTGCATGCCTGTGCGGATGGCCGGGCGGTAGCTGTCGGAGAATTCCTGGAAGAGGCCGGTAACGACGAAGGCGACCTGCTCTCCGATGTCCACCGCGTTGTCGGCGATGCGCTCGATCGCCCGCGCCGCGAGGACCATGTAGGTGCCCCACTCGCGCGCCTCGGCATCCTCACCGGCCGCGAGCGCCGCGTTGAAGATCTCGCGGTTGAGCTTGTTGATCTCACCGTCCTGGCGGATCAGGTCGATGGCGAGCGGGAGGTCGCGCTCCTGGAAGGCCTTCTTGCACTGCACGACTGCGGTGCGGGCGAGCGCTCCCATGCGGCCGAGCAGCGCGAGCACATCGTCCTGGATGGGCGGCTCGTGGCCTGAGAGCGGGATGAGCTTGGCGATGTTCACGCACTGGTCGCCCATCCGTTCGACGTGCATGATCATGTGCAGCAGAGCCGCCACGAGGCGCAGGTCGCCGGCGACGGGAGTTTGGCGGGCCAGCAGCGAAAGGATGCCCTGGTGGACCTCCAGGTAGCGCCCGTCCACGCGGTCGTCGTCGGCGATCACGATCCGCGCGAGCGATATCTCCTGGTGGGCGAGAGCGTCGAGCGTGCGATCGAACTGCTCGATCACGATCTCGATCGCGCCGAGCGCCTGGCGCTCGAGCTCCGCAAGCTCCTGGTGGAAGTGCGGCCGCAGATCCTGCTCGCTGGGCGCGACGACATCGTCTCGGGCTGAGGAACTCATCCGAACCGGCCGGTGACGTAATCCTCGGTGCGCTTGTCGGACGGCCGCGTGAAGAGCTTCTCGGTGTCGTCGTACTCGACCAGCACGCCCGTGCGCTTACCGCCCGACACATCGAGGCTGAAGAACGCCGTGCGCTCGGCGACGCGTGCTGCCTGTTGCATGTTGTGGGTGACGATCACGAGCGTGTAGTCCTTCTTGAGGTCCTGCATCAGCTCCTCGACCAGCGCCGTGGCGATCGGGTCAAGCGCCGAGCAGGGCTCGTCGAGCAGGAGGACGTCCGGCTCGATCGCGATCGCGCGCGCTATGCACAGGCGCTGCTGCTGGCCGCCGGAGAGCCCGAGCGCCGATCCTTTGAGGCGGTCCTTGACCTCGTCCCACAACGCAGCTCCGCGCAGCGCCTTCTCGACGCGCTCGTCGAGGTTGTGCTTCTGGCCGAGCAGCCGCGGCGCCCAGGCGATGTTGTCGTAGATCGACTTCGGGAAAGGGTTGGGTCGCTGGAAGACCATGCCGATCCGCCGGCGCACCTCGACCGGGTCGACGCCGCCGGCGTAGACGTCGTGGTCGTGGTAGAGCACCTGCCCACTGACGCGGAAGCCCGGGATCGAGTCGTTCATCCGGTTGAGCGTGCGCACAACGGTGCTCTTGCCGCAGCCCGACGGCCCGATCATCGCCGTGATCACGTTCTTGTGCACCAGCATGTTGAGGCCCGATACGGCAAGCGTCGCCCCGTAGTACAGGTCGACGTCGCGCAGGTCGAACACGACGTCACGCGTGGTGACGTCGGTGTGCTCACGGCTCGTGATCGCGAGCGCGGCGAGCGGCGGGGCCGTCGAGGCGTCGGTCTCGGGCTGACTGCCTTCCATCGGCTCAGCGCTCCTTGTCGTGTTCGTCTCGCTCACTGTGACTGGAACTTCCCACGCTGGCGCGCGAGCATGGCCCGGGCTCCCAGGTTGCCGATAAGTATGAACGCCATCAGCACGACCGCCGCGCCCCAGGCGCGCGCATGGTCGGCCGGGAAGGCCGACTCCGAGTCGGCGAAGATGATCAGCGGGATGTTCGGCAGCGCGGTCCCGAAGATGTTCACCGTTGTGCTGTTGGAAAAGATCGATGTTGTGAACAGCAGCGGGGCGGTCTCGCCGGCCGATCGTGCCACTGCGAGCACGAGACCGGTGAGGATGCCGCCGAGCGAGCTGGGGAGGACGATGCCGACGATCGTGCGCCAGCGGCTGATGCCCAGCGCGTGGGAGGCCTCGCGAAGCTCGCGCGGGACGAGCGTCAGCATCTCGCCGGTCGCGCGGGCGATCAGCGGCACCATGATGATCGCGAGCGCGAAGGATCCGGCCCAGCCGGCCTGCTGGCCCCCTTCGATCAGCAGGCCGTAGGCGAACACGCCGATCACGATCGACGGCATGCCGTTCAGCAGGTCGAGCACGAGCCGGATCGGCCGCGCCGTCCGTGGCGTCGAGAATTCGGTCAGATAGATCGCGATCAGCACGCCGATGGGCGCCGCCATCACGGTGGCCAGCGCAACGATCAGAGCCGTGCCGACGATCGCGTTGGCGATACCCCCGCCGACCGCGTCGAGGCCGACCGCCGGGTCCTTGAAGAGGAAGGACAACGACAGCTGGCTCGCGCCCTTGCCCGTCACGGTCACGATCACGATCGCGAGGATCGCCACGGCGAGGATCGCCGCGGCGGTGGCGACGCCGCGCATCAGGCGGTCGGTGCGCCGGCGCCGGCGCAGATTGCCGGTGGCGCTCAGCGGCCGTTTCGGGTCCATCAGCGGATCGGCGCCGAGCGTGCTCATCGCGCGAGCACGCCCTGCCTGCGAGCCGATCGGCGCACGATCAGCTGGGCGGCGAGGTTCACCGCGAGCTCGATCACGAGCAGGATCACGGCGCAGAAGAACAGCGACGAGGTCAGGATCCCGGTGGAGCCGCTGAACTGCTCCACGATGCGGCTCCCAAGCGCGTCGCCGTTTCCGAACAGGCTGTTGCCGATCAGCGAGCCGCTGCCGATCGTCTGCGTGACCGCGATCGCTTCACCCAGCGCGCGGCTCAGCCCCAGGATCGTGGCGGCGGCGATGCCGGCGCGCTGGGAGTCGAGCACGACGCCGCGGATCATCTCCCAGCGCGTCGCGCCGAGCGCGAGTGCGCCGTCCTTCAGCTCGCGCGGAACGGTCAGGAAGATGTCGCGCGTGATCGCGGCGATGATCGGCAGGGCCATCAGGGCCAGCACGACACCGGCCGTGAAGATGCCGTCGCCGGTGGCGTTCGGGGGACCGAAGAGCGGGATGAAGCCGAGCACGTCGTGCAGCGCCGGCTCGATCGTGTTCTTCAGGAACGGGCCGAGGAAGATGAGCCCCCAGAAGCCGATGATCACACTCGGGACGGCGGCGAGCAGTTCGACCAGCGGACCGATCAGCGCGCCGGCCCTTCCGGGCGCGAGCAGGCTGAGATAGACGCCGATCGCGATGCCGAGCGGTCCTGCGACCACCAGCCCGATCGTGGACGTGACGGCGGTGCCGAAGATCAGCGTGCCGGCCCCGAACACCCCCGAGTTCCTGACGCCGATGGAGGTCGACGGGTTCCAGGTGGAATGCCACAGGAAGGAGAGACCGAACCTCGAGATCGCCAGGCTCGCACCCGAGACCAGCTTG
>JBEKSK010000290.1:0-3808 GCA_049517155.1 Solirubrobacteraceae bacterium | reverse complement strand
TGCCAGGCCCGGCGCAACCGAGGATCGCGGGTAGTTCCGCCGACGATCCTCGGGGCGTCGGGCCCCGCCGGTGGTGGGCGCTGGGCGCGTTGGTGCTGGGCGGCCTGGCGGTGGGCCTGGACGCCACGGTCCTCAGTGTCGCGTTGCCTACGCTCGCACGCAGCCTGCATGCCTCGGAGTCTGACCTGCAGTGGTTCTCCTCCGGCTACCTGCTGATATTGGCCGCGGCGATGCTGCCGCTCGGCCTGCTCGGCGACCGCTTCGGCCGCAAGAAGGTGCTGCTGGCTTCCCTGGTCCTGTTCGCCGCCGGGTCGGCAGCGTGTGCGGCGTCTGCGTCCGCCGGCGCGTTCATCGCCGCGCGGCTGCTGCTCGGACTCGCCGGGGCGGGGCTGATCGTGATGGGCTTCGCGACCCTGCCGGTGCTGTTTCGCGAGGACGAGCGCCCGCGTGCCGTCGGGATCATGGCGGCGGCGACGTTCGTGTCGTTGCCGCTCGGTCCGATCCTCGGCGGCTGGCTGCTGACGCACGCCTGGTGGGGCTGGGTGTTCCTGATCAACGTGCCGGTTGCGCTCGTCGGCCTGATCGCCACCGCTGCGCTCGTGCCCGCGTCACGCTCGCAAGCGCGCCCCGGGCTTGACCCGGTCGGCGTGAGCCTGTCGATCCTCGGGCTGGTCGCGCTCGTCTACGGCCTGATCCGGGCGGGCCAACATGGTTGGGGTAACGCGGGCGCCGTGGCGGAGATGGCCTGCGGCGTCGCCGTGCTCGCCGGGTTCCTCGCCTGGGAGCGGCGGCTCAGCCACCGACCCGGCGGGCGGCCGCTGCTTGATCTGGCCCTGTTTGCATCGCCGTCCTACACCTGGGGTGTGATCCTCTCCTCGATCGCGATCTTCGCGATGTTCGGGGTGCTGTTCACGATGCCGCAGTACTTCCAGGGAGTGCTCGGAACAAGCCCAATGGGTTCTGGTCTGCGGCTGCTGTCGATGATCGGCGGGCTCCTGCTGGGGGCGGTGGCGGCCGATCGCATCGCGAGCCGTGTGGGTGCCAAGGTCGCAGTCGCTTTCGGGTTCGCGGTGCTCGCCGCGGGCCTGATGGTCGGGAGCGCCACCAGCATTGGCTCAAGCGCTCTCTTCATCGCCGCGTGGATGGCGGCGGTTGGGGTTGGGATGGGCCTCGCGCTCGCGACCTCGATGTCGGCCGCACTTTCGAAGATGTCCGCAGAGCGAGCGGGCGTCGGAGCTGCGGCGCTGCAGGCGATCAACAAGCTGGGCGGCCCGCTCGGCACGGCGATCCTCGGCAGCGTGCTGAGCACCACCTACCTCGCGCATCTCGCGGTCTCGGCACTCCCCGCCGCCGCCGCCGCCGCGGCGCGCCAGAGCATCTTTGGCGCCGTCGCCGTGGCTCACCAGATCCACTCGCCGGCGCTGCTCGATTCCGCCCAGCACGCGTTTATCCGCGGCATGGATCTCGCCCTGGGGGTGTCGGGCGCGATCGCGGCGCTCGGCATCATGCTGACGCTGGCTTTCCTTCCCCGGACCGCTGCGATGACCAAGGCCGCGCGAGCGGCAGGACGCAAGCAAGCTGAGGCTCCGGTCCTGACGAGCGCCGCCCTGCGCGCAGTCGCCCAGGTGCGCGAACCTCAATGAACCCCTCGCAATCGGCGGCGCGACTCGCGCGGTCACCGGCCGGGGCCCGAGCCGGGGCCCCAACTGCGGCGGCGGCGATCCGGCCGGCGAGAGGGATGGCTTTGGCGCGTAGCCGAGCTGAGACTGACAAGCCGCCCCGAGGATCGGCCTGACGCCCGCCGCG
Source organism: Solirubrobacteraceae bacterium (assembly GCA_049517155.1). Lineage (GTDB taxonomy): Bacteria > Actinomycetota > Thermoleophilia > Solirubrobacterales > Solirubrobacteraceae > Palsa-513. Next base: position 2,002 of record JBEKSK010000290.1, on the reverse strand, counting down.
GCGCCCGCGGGACCCATGGGCGATCATCTCGCGCCGCCTAGCTGCGGTCGAGCGTGGGGATCGCCAGCTCTTCGATCAGCAGCTTGATCGCAGCCGCCACCGGGATCGCGATCAGCGCACCGATGATGCCGAGCAGGGTGCCGCCGATAACCGTGGCGATGACCGTCAGCACGCCGGGGACATCGACGGTTCTGGCCATGATCCGGGGGGTCAGGAGGTAGTCCTCGAGGAAGCGGTAGACGAGGTAGAACGCGAATGTGGCGATCGCGATCGTGGGGGATATCGTGAGCGCGATCAGGGCGACGATCACTCCGCCGATGGTCGAGCCGACGACGGGGATCAGGTCGAGCAGGGCGACCAGCAGGCCGAGCAGCAGGGCGTAGGGAATGCCGAAGATCTCCGCCCACGCCCAGGTGCCCAGTCCGGCGATGAACGACGTCAGCAGGTTGCCGAGGACGTAGCCGCCGACGCGGGCCAGGATCTCGTCGGTGAGCAGCACCATGCGCGGCCGGCGGCTGCCCGGCGCGAGGCGGTAGAGGCCGCGCTTGACGCGTGGCAGATCGGCGAGCAGGTAGACCGAGATGATGATCACGATGATCGCGGCGGCGACGACATCGAAGACGGCTTTGCCGACGCCGAGGACGCCGTGCGCGAGGGTCGAGGTGCCGCCCTTGTCGATCAGCTGCTGCAAACGCGTCACGAGGTGGTAGCGCTTGTTGAGCTTGCCGAGCGTCGTGTTGTCGTTCTTCAGGCTGTGCAGGTAGTGCGGGATCTCGCGGGCGAGATGGTCGGCCTGGGTGACCAGGACCGGAACGGCGAGGGCGATGAAGCCGACGAACAGTCCCGCCGCCGCCAGCAGCACGGCGCACACAGCGAGCCAGCGCGGCAGGCGGCGGTGGTGCAGCCAGTGGACCGCGGGATCGAGCCCGACGGCGATGAACAGGGCGAGCCCCAGCAGGACGAGGACCTGCCCCATCTCGACGACGAGCCACGCGAGCGCGACCGCGACGACCACGCCAAGCGCCCCGACGAGCCCGATGAAGAACGGCGAGCTGCGGTCAAACGGCGCCCCCGCCTGGCCGAACCCATGCTCCGGCGAAGCGCCGGCCTCCAACCTGGCCGCAGCATGGATGTCATCGACGCCATCCTGTGGGCTTCGGCGCGATCCCTGACCCGCAAGCAGGTGGCTGACATCAGGCGCCGAGCTTTCCGGCTGCGACGCCGCGCCCTCCTCGTCCTCGCCCGTTCCGCCGCTCATCGCGATCCCTCCACTCAGCCGGCCGCTGCGCCGACCTCGGTCAACACGGTGGCCGCAGCGTCCGCCCCGGCGCCACGGCAGATCCAATTACGACGAGTCCACGCCAACTCCTTGTCGCAGACCTCGACGCGCCCGCTCAGCGCTACGCGTCGGGACGGATCACGGCGCGGCCCACGCCGATGATCTCCATCTCGGTCTGTGGCGCGCAGACCTCGATCGCGCCGGCCTCCCGGCGCAGGGTGCGACGCAGGATCACGAACGCGCCACCGCCGACGAGCCCGGGGACCCAGAGTGCGATCGCCCGGTACAGGAGGACCGCCCCGGCCGCTGCGGTGATCGGCACGTGGTAGAGCACGAGCGTGCCTACGAGGCCGGCGTCGATGCCGCCCAGCCCGCCGGGAATGGGTATCAGCCCGCCGAGCTCGCCGATCAGATAGCCCATCGCCAGGATCCCCACGGGTGGTGGCGAGCCGATCGCGTGGAAGGTGGCCCACAGGATCATCACGTCGAAGACGAGATAGGCGAGCAGCCCCGCAATCAGCACCAGATTGGCTTCTCGCAGCAGCACGAGCGCCTCGGTGACGCCGTCGCCGACTGCGGTGAGCGTCGCACGGAGCGCTCGCACACGGCGCGAGGGCTCCGCTTGCGCCGCCGGCGCCGCGCGCTCCTCGCGGCGCCCGGCGAAGCGTCCGGCCGCCAGCGCGGCCACGATCGCCGCCGCCGCGACCGCTGCAGGGGCAGCCG
>JBEKSK010000289.1:0-3809 GCA_049517155.1 Solirubrobacteraceae bacterium | reverse complement strand
TCCAGGCCCGGCGGCAGCACGTCAAGAACCAGCCGTGGGCGCACGTGTGTCGCGATTCGCTGAATGGCTGCAACACGCGCACGGTCATCGAGGTCTCCCGGCAGCCTCAGCACGGCCGTGTCGAGGCCCCACAGGACTTCCTCGCCGCGGAGCTGCTCAACCACGGCGTGGTGATCGAATCCGCCATCGCCGCCAGCCGCGATCGGGCGTAGCGCCGGGCGCCGCAGCCGCGCCACCGCTCGGCCGATCAGTTCGGCGGCCTCCTCCCACGCCTTGGCGGCCTGCGCCGGCGCCTCGTCCAGCGCCGCTACGCACGAGAGCGCCCACTCGCGCGCCACGCGGGCGGCCCCCAGTCCGAGCAGCCAGACTGGCAGTTCGGTCTGGACCACCCGCGGCGTGACGACCACCCTCGCCTCATGCTGATCGTTCTCGGGCAGGTTCGCCGGTATCTGCCAGCGGCGGCCGGCATGACGAAACGGCCGTGGGGCGCTCGCTGCCAGGATCACCTCGACCGTCTCGGCAAGTAGATCGGAGTCGTGGCCGGGATCGGCGATCACGAGGGTCAGGCGGCCGTTGGAGATGTTGTCGACCACAGCGGCGCCCTCGCCGAGCTCGAGCGGATGACCGCCGGCGGGCATGCAGGCGGCGAGGCGCAGCGTGCTCGTCCGAGCCGCCACGGCAGCGGCGGCGAGCAGGGCCGTTTCGGCGCCCGGGGTCGAGGAAGCCCAAGCCAGGTCCAGCCCGCACGATTCCGCTGCGCTGGCCTGCGTCACGAGACTCGTGAGCACCTCCCCACCTGGCGCGGCTTCCAGGAGGATCCCGAGCCTCACGACGGCACTCCGCGTAGCGGCTTGGACACTGCCTCGCTGATCAGCCGCATCGCTTCGTAGCGCTGCGGTAACCGCCCGTCGCCGACGAGGTGCAGCACGCAGAGCTCGACACCCTCGCGCGCGAGCAGTTGCAGCTCGGCCACGAGTTGAGCGGGCGAGCCGATCAGCGCCGTATCAGCCGTCCTGCGCACCTGAGCCTCCAACAGCTCGGGCGACTCGAACCCCGGCCTTCCTTTGAGCGGGAACCAGGCACCGGCGTATTCCCGCGTGAACGCCGCGAGAACCTCGAGCGCCCAGGTTCGCTCAGCCTCGCTGCCGTCGGTAGGCCACGCGTATTTCATCACGCCGATGCGCACCGAGCGGCCGGCCGCTGCGGCAGCCGCGCGAGCCTCCCCGATCGACCGGCGAACCTGCTCCAGTGTGAGCGTGGATGGCAGCAACACCCCGAGTCCGAGCCGGCCTGCCCGCTCCAGAGCCGCCGTGGCGAATCCACCGACCCAGGTTGGAGGAGCAGCGTCGCCAAATGTTTGCAGGTGTTCGAGCGCGGCATCCATTCGCCTCCCGCGAACGCGGCGCGAGATCCCGAAGCCGTCGTATTCGCCATTGCGGTAACCCAGTCCGACGCCGTGATGCAAGCGCCCGCCGGATGCCTGCGCCAGCCAGCAGAGCTGGGCGGCCACGCGCTGGGGGTCGCGTAGTCCGAGGAGGTGAACCCCTGTGCCGACACGCAGCGCCGAGGTGGCGGACAACGCCGACGATGCCGCGAGGAGTGGGCTCGGGCACCAGCCGTCGTACCAGAAATGGTGCTCGGCGACCCAAAGCGAATGGAACTCGAGGGACTCGGCTAACCTGGCGTCGTCCGCAAGCTGCGCGTACAACGCGGCTGGAGACGCTGGGAAGGCTGCGGTCGACCGCATCGTCCACAGTCCAACACCGATATCCATGGACGGGCCATCATGCCGCAGGGCATGGCGCACGTCAAGCAACCGCTTGGTTGATCGCGGAGCCTGTGACGCCGACTCCGCAGCCACCACCGCTGATACAGTGATTCGACCGATGCCTGACGGAAATAGCAGACGCATGGCTGCCAGGCTCCTGCTACGGCACCGTTCTCTCAACACAGGCCGAATCCGGGCGCGTGGCCGATCCGTCTGACAACGCCGAGGCGATCGTGCGCCGTTACTTTGTTTGTCTCGACAGCGAGGATTGGGACACCATGCGAACGCTGTGGCTCGACGACGCAGAACTCTCGGCGGTGGGAACGCGTCCGCGCGTGGGAGCCGATGCGATCGTCGAATACTTCAGTCGCATCTTCGCTCCCTGGATGCATCACACCGATGCACCCACGCGTTTCATCAGTAGCGGCGACACGATCGTCGTCGAGGTGACGTTCAGCGGAACGACTCGCGACGGTCGCGATGTCAGCTTCGACGCCGTTGATGTCTTCGACCTGCGCGACGGACTGATTGCGCGCCTGAGTAATTGGTATGACATCGCACTTGCCCGCCGCATGCTCAGCGAGGGCGGCGAGTCGACGGCCGCTGCAGGGACCGCTTCGTGATGGACGTCGAGCGAGCCATCGAGCGAGCGCTGATGCTCTACGCGTGGGGCTACGATTCCAACGATATGAGCATGGTCGAGCAAGCATTCACCCCGGATGCCGAGCTCATCTTCGCCCCCGACGAGATGATCGAGGACGTCGAGGCGCTGGGTGGCGAGCGCCGCACGGTCGGCCGCGATGCGATTCTCGAGCAGTTCCGGGCGAGCAGGGCAGGGTTTGCGGAGCGCGGGGAACAGCCGTGGCATCTCATCAGCAACATGCTGATCGAGAGTCAGTCGGCGACGCAGGCGCACGTGCGCTGCTGCTACGTATTCGCCACCCAGACCGTCGACGGACTGACGGTGCACGGATTGAGCCGTTATTTCGATCACTTCACGGGGTCCGCCGATGGATGGCACATCAGGACCCGTCGCAACGTCGTTGCGCATCTCGGCAGCCGCCGGTCGGCGGAGCAGCGATAGCGCTCCACCCGCAGCGGCGGCGGCGGCGGCGCAGTCCCGCCCGACCGCTTGGGCAGCGGTGAGGTTCTGTGTAACCATCCCGGGGCTGACGCTCTTCCAGGGACACGGCGGACAGCCTCAGTGGGCGACCGATATCACCTCTGCGCAGATCGCGCAGATAGCTGGCCGCGCGGACAAGCTGGGATTCGACTACCTCTCGGTGTCATGGCATGTCGCCATGCAGGCCGGCGAGCCCGCGGAGAACTTTGGACGGCGCTGGCCACACTCGTTCGCGACCGCGGGGTTCCTGCTCGGTGCCACGGAGCGCATCCGTCTGCTGACGCTGACCGTGGTCCCGTGCGAGCCGCCCTTACAGATGGCCAAGGCGTTCGCCACGCTCGATTGGATCTCTGGCGGACGGACGGTCCCCGTCCTGCTCGCCGGCTACCTGGACTGGGAGTTCAGGCTGCTTGGCGTTTCGCTCGAGGACCGCGGCCCGATGATGGACGAGTACGTCGCGGCGATGTCAGAGCTATGGACCGCCGACACGGCCGCGTTCGACGGGCGCTTCGTCCAATTCGCGGACGTGGTATTCGAACCCAAGCCGCGCCAGGAGCCGTTTCCGCTGTGGTTCGGAGGCCGAACCAAGGCGGCACTGAGAAGGATCGCCAGGAGCGGCAGCGGCTGGCAGTCCTACGCGACGCCTTTCAGCGAAATGCGCTCACACATCGAGTACATCCGCAGCCAGCCGGAGTTCGTCGCGGCGCCCCGCCCGCTCGATGTGCTCGCGTACTTCGTCGAGTCAACGCACGACGCCGTCAGCCACGCACAGGTTCGCACGCGCCAGGAGGTTGTCGGCAACGACAGCATCATCGAACAGCTGCACTATCTTGGCTCGATCGGAGTCGATGTGACAATCGCGCCGCTTGACTCGATGGCCGGCAGCGGCGGGTTGAAGCAGCCGATCGCCTCGGTGGC
>JBEKSK010000288.1:0-3810 GCA_049517155.1 Solirubrobacteraceae bacterium | reverse complement strand
GCCAACAACTACCCCTACGGCGATGAGCACTACGTCGGGCAGATGCTCAAACCACCTCACCGGCTGGCCTGGGCGGCGTACGCAACCACGATGCTGCTCAACCCCAACAACCACGCGCTCGACGGTGGGCCCGCCACAGCAGCGATGGAAGAGGAGGCGGTCGCCGCGATCGCCGCGATGTTCGGTTACGGCGAGCACATCGGCCATCTCACATCTTCCGGGACGATCGCCAACCTCGAGGCGCTGTGGGTGGCGCGTGAGCTGCGCCCGCAAGCCACGGTCGTATTCGGCGCGAACGCGCATTACACGCATGGCCGCATGTGCCGGCTGCTCGGCGTCCAGGCTGAGCAGCTCGCCCAGGATGGTGCCGGGCGGATCGACCCCGACGCGCTCGAGCGCCGGCTGGCGGCCGGCGGCGTCGGCACGGTCGTTGCGACGCTCGGAACCACGAGTCTCGGCGCGATCGACCGGATCGAGCAGATCGCGGAGCTGTGCTCCCGCCACGACGCGCGCCTGCACGTCGATGCGGCCTACGGCGGCTTCTTCACGCTGCTGGCCGACGGAGTCAGCCCGGGCGTCGATCCGGCGCCGTTTGCGGCGCTGGCACTCGCCGACTCGATCGTCGTCGATCCGCACAAGCACGGGCTTCAGCCGTATGGCTGCGGCTGCGTGCTGTTCGCCGACCCGCAACTCGCACGCCTCTACGCCCACGATTCGCCCTACACCTATTTCACCTCGCGCGAGCGCCATCTCGGTGAGATCAGCCTCGAGTGCAGCCGCGCCGGCGCCGCGGCCGCCGCGCTCTGGACGACGCTGCAGGCGCTGCCGCTGACACGCGAGGGCCTCGGTTCGTACCTCGCGGCCTCACGCGCCGCGGCGCAGCGCCTCGCGGCTGCCCTCGGCGGTGAAGAGCTGGCCGTCGTGGCGGACCCTGAGCTGGACATCGTCTGCCCGTTCCCGCGCCTTGCGCGTGCCTCGCAGATCAGCGCGCGCTGCGAGCGGGCGTTTGACTCACTCGCGAGCACGGGCTGGCATGCCGCGAAGATCCGCCTGCAGACCGCCTGGCTGAGACGAGCCCACCCCGAGATCGAGCACGACGCCGATCAGGTGACGACGCTGCGCTTGGTGCTGATGAAGCCAGCTCACGCAGGCATCGTCGGTCAGCTCGCCGAGGTCCTGCGCGAGCACCTCGCGTGAGCCTGCGCAAGGACGACGGCTTGGGGCAGGAAGGCGGCGAGGGCAGGCAGACGGCTCAGATGTCCGGCTGCTCGACGGTGCAGCTGTCGAACGTGGCGCCGACCGGACTTGCGAGCGCCTGGGCGCCGCCAACGGATGCCAGTGTGTTGAAGCTCTTGAGCGCTGTCGCGACGCCGGCGAAGCCCGAGCCCGCAACGTATCCCTGGATGCCGAAGGTGCTGCCGGCGTCGGGTTCTTCGACCTCCATGCCGTTTCCGGACCCTGCCGCCGTCGCCGTGTTGTTCGACGGGTCCACACACACGGTGCCGACGTCGCTGCCGCTCGTTCCGGCGCTGATCGTGACGCCGTTGCCGGCGCTCGTCGCGTCGGTGTCGATGTAGTTGGCCGTCAGGGGAAGCTGGAGCGTGGCGCCGCCGGAGGCGTCGGCGTCGATCCCGGATCCAGCCGCGATGCCGAAGACGTCGTTGTTGAAAACGTCGGCATAGAGCCAGGCGTTGCTGCCGTTGCCTGTGATGTCGATGCCGTCACCGGTCGCCGACCCCGATCCCGCCGTCAGCGTTCCGCCGGACGTGTTGCCGACACCTATGAGATTGCCGTCGATATTGCCGTTGGCGCTGCCGGCGGTGGCGAGCGAGATCGCCGCGCCGTGCGTGCCGGTGATCGTATTGCCGACAAGGTTGAAGTCCTGGAACACGACGCCACTGCCGTCCACGACCTGGATGCCGTCGGCGGCGCTCGCGGTGAGCGTCGAGCCCGTGACCGTCACGCTCGTGTTGCCGGTGGCGCTGATCGCGTCCGCGCCGGCGTCGGCGATCGTCACGTTCTCGATTACGAAGGTACCGTTGGCGATGTTCACCCCGTCGCCGGTCGTGTGTTCGATGTTGACGTCGTCGAGTTCGTCGCCCCCGGTCAGTGTGAGGCCCACGCCGCTGCTTGTGATCTGCGGCGCGGCCGCACTCGACGCGGGAATCAGGTTTTCGTAGTTCACGGTGAGGCCGGCCGGCTGCCCGACCAGCGTCTCGTTGGCGCCGAGGGTCTCGCCGCCGTTGTACGCGCCGGCGCCGGCGTAGAGGAAGATGAAGTCGTTGGGCCCCGCGGCGGCGGTCGCGGCGGCGAGTGAGTCAAACGGCGAGAGCGAGCTGCCGTCGCCTGCTCCCGCCGAGTTGTCGACGTACCACACCCGGGCGCCGCCGAAGTAGATCGTGGCGGTTGCCAGCGCGCTGGTTGCCTCGCTGGTGTTGACCTGGTAGATGAAGGTGTCGCTCGAGCCGGAGAAGCCGGTCGGTGGCTGGTAGGTGAAGGTCCCGTCGGCGGCCATGTGGACGGTGCCGCCCTCGGTCGTCGCGATCGTTGCGGGCGTCGTGCTGAGCGTGCCGCCGTTGGGGTCGCTGTCGCCGTTCAGCGCGCTGGCGCCGGCGTCATAGACCTCGGGCGCGCTGCCACGAGACCCACCGGCCTGAAGCTCGGTGTTGCCGACCGCGCCGGGGAAACTGCCGGCCACCACCGACGGCGGCCGCACGCCGATCTCGATCGTGACCGTCTCGACCCCCGACAGCTGCCCCGAGGAGTCCACGGCCTCAAAGCTGAAGCTGTCGGAGCCGGTGAAGCTCGGTGTCGGGGTGTAGGTGAACGAGCCGTCGGCGTTCAGCGAGAGCGAGCCGCCGCTGGCGCCGGAGACGAGCTTGGCCTTCAGGCCGCTGCCCGTGTCGCCGGCCAGCACGCCGGGTGCGGCGACGCTCAGCGTGCCGGAGGACGGCAGGTAATAGGCGCCGACCGCCACCGCGACGGGCGTGACGTGGATCGTGACCGTGGCGGGCGTTGAGCTCTCGCCGGCGGAGGTCTCGGTCTTGAACGTGAACGAGTCGACACCCGAGAACGACGCCGCCGGCACGTAGCGGAACGTCCCATCGCGGCTGAGCGTGAGGGTCCCGTGTGTCGTGGTGGAGACCACCAGAGCGCTGAGGCCGCTCTGGCTGGCGCCCGTCAGCACGCCGGCGCCCGCGACCGACAGCACCTGACCGGCCGCGATCGTGTAGCTCGCGTCGCCGGCCGCGGGAATTACGGTGACCGTGATCGCGGCGGTCGGAAGGTTCGTCGGGAAGTTGACGGTGGCCCCGCTCGCGCCCTTGCTGGCGTTGTATACGCAGCGTGTCTGGCGGATGCGAACGGTGCGGTGGTGCTTTCGGACCTTGATCGTGATCTTGACCCTCGTGTAGTGGGCGCGGCACTTCTGCTTCTTGCCCTTCAGCGTGTAGTACGGCGGCGTGGCGACCGGCTGCTTCGCCTTCTTCTTCGCCGCCGCATCGTCCACGCCGAGGGTGCCGGCCAGCACGAAGATCACGCCTAGCAAGCCGGCGCGCCGGCACCACTGAGAAGCCCTCGGGCGAGACATTTCCGCAGGCATCGTCCAGTTCGCCGGCGATCCTGGACGAAACTGGACATCTAGACCAATGTGCGACGCGGGCGGCTGGACGCTGGGCGGATGCTCGCAGCCCATCGGTGACGCCGCCCGGCCGCGCGCCCGCCGCCGGCGAACCACCCAGGCAGCGCCCGCGCCGCGCCGGCGTCCAGCCAACAGTGGCGGGCGTTTTTGGCGCTACTCGGATGCGCCAG
>JBEKSK010000287.1:0-3844 GCA_049517155.1 Solirubrobacteraceae bacterium | reverse complement strand
CGATCGTCTCGGCGCGATCGTTCAGCTGCGTCGAGGTGCCGTGCGCGTTGACGTAGACGATCTCCTCCGGCGCGACCCCCGCATCCTCGAGCGCGCGGGTGATCGCGGCGGCGGCGCCCTCGCCGGTCGGGTGCGGAGCGGTGACATGGTGGGCGTCGGCGGTCGCGCCGTAGCCGCGCGCGACGGCGAGAATCCGCGCACCCCGCGCGCGGGCAGCCTCGCCGTCCTCGAGCACGAGCACCCCCGCCCCCTCGCCCATCACGAAGCCGTCGCGGCGAGCGTCGAAGGGCCTCGAGACACCGGACGTCGAGAGCGCGTCGAGGGCGCCGAAGGCGGCGCGAGAGAGCGGCGTCAGCGCTGCCTCGGCGCCGCCGGTCACCACGGCGAGCGGGTCGCCGTGGCGGATGGCGAGAATCGCGGTCCCGATCGCATCGGCGCCAGAGGAGCATGCAGAGACGGTGCCGAACGCGGGACCACGCAGACCGTGGCGCATGCTGACCGCGGCGGCGGCGGCGTTGCCCATCATCAGCGGCACCGCGAGTGGCGACACATGCTTTGGCCCGCCGTCGAACATCGCCCGGTCGTTGGCCTCGATCGTGCCGATGCCGCCGATGCCGGTGCCGATGATCGAGCCGATCTTCCACGCGTCGTAGGGCAGGCCCTCGCCCCAGCCGGCGTCGGCGAGCGCCTCGATCGAGGCGACGAGCGCGAGCTGCGTGAAGCGGTCGGCGCGCCGCGCATCCTTGACCGAGAGGTGCTCGGTCGCGACGAACTCGCGCGCGCGACCCTCGCCGTCCTCGATCCCGCAGATCCCGGCCGCCCAGCGCTCGTACAGGGGCGCGGCACCGATGCCGAGCGGCGTGACCGCGCCGATGCCGGTGACGACGACGTCGTTCATGCGCTCACGCGCGCTCGGCGACGAGGTCGATCGCGTCGCCCACGGTCGAGATCTCGGCCACGTCGCCGCTCGTCAGCTCGACGCCGAAGTGCTCTTCGATGATCTGCGAGAGCTCGGCTAGGTCGAGTGAGTCGATGTCGAGCGCTGTCAGCTCCGCGTCGCGGTTGATCTCGTCGGCGTTGGCGCCGAAGCTGATCAGCGAGTCGGTGATGACCTTTTCGATCTGCTCGGGTGAGTGTTCTGCCATGGGTGTCCTTTCGCTGGGATCAGGCGGACAGGCCGCCATCGACGTAAACAGTGGTGGCGGTGATGTAGGAGGCGCGATCGGACGCCAGGAACGCGACCGCCGCGGCAACTTCGTCGGGCGTGCCGGCGCGCGCTGCCGGCACCCTGTCACGAAACGCCTGCGGGATGTCCTGTGTCATGTCGGTTGCGATCAGCCCCGGCGCGACGGCGTTGATCGTGACGCCCCGGCGCGCGACCTCGACCGCCGCGGTCTTGGTGAACGCGATCACGGCCGCCTTCGAGGCCGCGTAGTTCGCCTGGCCGGCGTTGGCGCGCGGCCCGACGACCGAGGCGATGCTGATCACACGCCCGTAGCGGGCGCGGATCATCGCGCGCAGCGCGGCGCGCGTGAGCCGGTAGGTGGAGCCGAGGTTGGTGTCCAGCACGATCCGCCAGTCCTCGTCGCTGAGTGACAGCGCGAGGCCGTCGGCGCGCACGCCGGCATTGTTGACCAGCGCTAGCACCGGACCGCCGAGCGCGCTCTGGACCGCGTCGAGCAGCGTGGCGGGCGCAGCCGGATCGGTGACATCTGCTTCGATCGCGACGGCACGCCCGCCGGCCGCCTCGATCGAAGCCACCACCTCGGCGGCGGGCTTGGCGCCCGTGAGGTAGTTGACGGCAACCGGCCAGCCGTCGGCGGCGAGCGCGCGCGCGATCGCGGCGCCGATCCCGCGGGAGCCGCCGGTCACCAGGGCGCAGGCGCCCGGCGGTCGCGCGTCACTCACCGCATCCCCCACTCGATGACGCTCGCGCCCCAGGTGAAACCCGAGCCGACCGCTCCCAGCAGGACGCGCATCCCTGGTCGCAGGCGCCCCGCGCGGCGCGCCTGCTCGAGCGCCAGCGGGACGCTTGCGGCCGAGGTGTTGCCGACCGTCGCGATCGCGTCGACGACCTTGCCGGCGTCGAGCGCGAGCCGCTCCGCCAGGCTCGCCAGGATGCGTGTGTTGGCCTGGTGGTAGACGTAGAGATCGAGCTCGGCGAGCGAGACGCCGGCTGCATCGGCGGCGGCGGCCGAGCACTCGCTGAGACGCCTGACGGCCTGCTTGAAGGTCTCGTGGCCGTCCATCGCAAGCAGCTGCGTCTCGCGGTCGGCGACGACCAGCTGCGAGTGGGCTCCGTCGCTGCCGAGGATCACGGGCCCGAGCTCGCCCGGCGCGCCGGCGGTCACGACGACCGCGCCGGCGCCGTCGCCGAACAGCGCCGCCGTGTTGCGATCGTGCGGATCGACGTGGCGCGACATGATCTCGGCGCCGATCACCAGGGCGCTTCGCGACGCGCCGGAGATCAGCATCCCGCGCGCCACCGCGAGCGCGGCGAGAAAGCCGGTGCACGCGCTGCCGACGTCGAAGGCTCCGGCCCCGTCGGCGCCGAGCGAGTGGGCGACCTGCGGCGCGGCGTTGGGCATCACGGAGTCCTGGCTGCAGCTCGCGACGAGCACGAGATCGACCTGCGCGCCCTCGATGCCCGCGTCGGCGAGCGCCGCGCGCCCGGCCGCGGCTGCGAGAACCGCCAGGTTGGCCCCGGGTTCGGCGTAGCGGCGCTCGCGGATCCCGGTGCGCCTCTCGATCCAGTCGTCCTGGACGCCGATTGCCGGGCTGATCTCGGCGTTGGGCACGACTCGCTCGGGCAGTGCGCAGCCAAGGCCGGTGATCCCCGCGTGGACCTGCGTTGGCGGCCGCTCGCGCTCCTCGGCCTGCTCAAGCGTTGCCGACAAGATGCTCCTCGAGCGCGATCGCCGGAAGGTCCGTCACGTTTCGTGCGACGAGCCGGGCCAGCACCTGATCGGGGCCGACGTCGATGAAGCTCTGCGCGCCCGCAGCGGCGAGCGCGATCATCGTCTCGCGCCAGCGCACGGGGGAGGTCAGCGCACCTGCAAGCTCGTCGCGCGGATCGGCAAAGGGCTGCGCGGTGAGGCCCGAGAACACCGTGACCACGGGCTCGGCGAACGTCACGCGCTCGAGCGCCTCGCGGAAGGGCTCTTGCGCGGCGGCCATCCAGGGCGAGTGAAACGCCCCGGTAACGTCGAGCGCGAGCGAGCGGATGCCGCGCTCGCGGGCGATCCTGGCGGCCTCGCGCAGGCCCTCGCGCGGCCCGGCCAGCACGGTCTGGCCCGGAGCGTTGTCGTTGGCGACCCAGACCCCTGCGTCGGCCGCCACAGCCGCCGCCTCCGCCGGCGTGCTCTTCAATATCGCCAGCATGCTCCCGTCGCCGCCGCTCGCGCGGCCGGACTCGTCCATCAGCGCGCCGCGCAGCACGACGAGCCCGAGCGCGTCCTCCCAGCCCAGCGCTCCGGCGGCGGCGAGGGCCGAGAGCTCGCCAAGCGAATGCCCGGCGAAGGCCAGGGCCGCCGAGGGCTCCTCGAGCTCGAGGAAGGCGGCGAGGCTTGAGAGGAAGATCGCGGGCTGGGCGTAGCGCGTGGATTCGCCTGCCAGTTCGAAGCAGTCCGCGCCGATCAGCTCCCCCGCCAGTTCGAGCAGCGCCGGCAGTGAATTGGCAACACGCTCGCGTGAGCGTGCCACAGACACTCCCTGTCCCGGAAAGAGGACGGCCGCACCCCTATCGACACGCACGCCGCCATCATCGCGCCTGGGCAGGCGTGCGCGCTCACGCGCCGGCGGATCACCCCCGCCCAGGGGGTCCCAACCCCCCCCAATCGGGGGG
>JBEKSK010000286.1:0-3846 GCA_049517155.1 Solirubrobacteraceae bacterium | reverse complement strand
TCGTGCCTGGACCCGCTGAGCGCGCACTCAGCGAGTCCGCGCGCGCTCAACCGCGACGCGCGCCACCAGCACCGCCTCGTAGGCGCGCGTCACATCGGCGCGGTCGGCCGCCTCTGGGACCGTCTCGAGGTTGCCGGTCTGGACACGGCGGGCCTGCTCGATCAGCACATCGCGCTGCGGGCTCGTCGTCGTGTACTCCATCACCTTCTCGAGCGCGTCGAGCTGGCGGATCATCACGGCCGGCATGCCTCGACTGGCCTGGCGGATCTTTTCGTAGGCGCGCTCGACGATCCGCTGGTAGCCGACCGCAGCCGAGATCAGGCGGATCTGCCCGCTCTCGTCGCGGTGGATCTGGGTCGGCGACCACTCCGCCGCGATCTTGCACAGGCTCTCGCCGAGCCAGTCGATGCAGGTCAGCGCCGTGAACGTGTCGTTGACGGCGGCCGAGAGCGCGCGGATCGCGATCTCGACAAGTTGGTCGACGGCGAAGCTGAGGTCCTGCGCGAGCGTGCGGTAGGGGCCTGTGAGGTGAGCGCGCTCGAGGCTGCGCGTGACCGCCGCGGCCGCCTCCGGCGGCCAGACGGTCGCGAGCGGATGGCCCTGCACGAGGAACTGGCCGGGGCGGTAGTGCAGCCGGATCACCGCGTTCGAGCGACTCGCGATCCGCACGAGCGTGTCGTAGTGGACGAACTGCAGGTAGCCGCTGCGGGCCGTCCGCACGACGTCGCTGCGGTCGGCCATCTGGCGCTCGATCTCGGTCAGTGACAGGCCCGCCGGCGCCACGCTCGAGGACTCGCCACGCCAGCCTTCGGCGGCGATCGCGGTCGCGAGGTCGCCGGCGATGCTCGCGATCACCTGCGGCAGCTGGATCGAGCTGGTGATGTGGTTGATGAAGTAGATCAGCACGCCCATGTCGAGCACGAGCGCGAGCAGCGCCACGGTGATCGAGATGTTCGGTACGAACGGGTGCTGGGTGCCGTTGCCGATCGCCACGAGCGCCAGCACCGAGTAGACGAACGTGGCCACGAATGCGCCGAGCGTGTGCTGCGTGCCGCGGTCGCGGATGAAGTTGCGCAGCATCCGCGGGCCGAACTGCGTCGAGGCCAGGGTCAGCGCGACGATCGTGATCGAGAACACGACGCCAACGACCGTGATCACGGCCGCCGCCATCGTCGTCAGGATCTGGCGCGCCCCGTCGGCGCCCGGCTGGATGACCCAGGAGGGCAGCGCGAAGTCGCCGCTGTGGGCGGCGTGGTCGAGTGCGTAGGTGCCGCCGAACACCAGCACCGCGAGCAGCACCTCGAGCGACGGCACGAGCCACAGGTTGGTGCGCAGCGCCTCGCGCCGCCAGGCGGGGATGCGCGAGTTCAGCGGGCGCATGTGTGGGGTGAGTGGCGTTTCATGGCAGCGTCGATCGTGCCGACCAGGCTTCCCGGCTCACCGCGCTTGATGTTACGGGGCGCCGCGGCGGGCGGCGGTCCGCGGCGGCGCCCGGCGGGCGCCGCGCCAATAAGATCCGCCCACACATGGCCCGCCGCCTGCTGCTCGCGGTCGCGCTGGCGTTCCTCGCGAGCGCGACGATCGCGAACGCCACGGTTTCCCAGACCCCGGACATCACCAACACGCATTACAGCTCCATATTGGAGCGCGTCTACCCTGTCGTGAAGGGCGTGAGCTGGAAGGTGATCGATCTCAACGACGAGATCCAGTTGATCAACCACAGCCACCAGACGGTGACCGTGTTCGGCTACTCGCGCTCGTCCGCGAAGGTGGGCTACGACGGCGGTCCTTACGCGCGCATCCTGCCGAGTGGCGCAGTGCAGGTCAACGAGAGTTCGCAGGCCTACTACCTCAACGACAGCTTCTTTGCGGACACCGCGAACGTGCCGTCGACGGCGACGGCGAGCGGCTACCCGCTCGATTGGGTGACGCTGGCAAAGACCGGCGAGTTCCTATGGCACGACCATCGGATCCATTTCACGAGCCCCGAGACGCCGACTCAAGTCACGAACGTACATCGCCGGACGCTCGTCTTCGACTGGTACGTGCCGATCCAGGTCGGCTCCACCAAGGGCTACCTGTACGGGAAGCTCTACTGGGACGCTGAGAAGTCGTTTTCCTTCCCGATTGCTGCGATCATCGCGTTCATCGTGGTCGTGATCGCGGGAGGAGTGCTGGTGATCGTCGTGCGCAGGCGCCGTGGTGGCGCGCCGCCGCGGGAGGCTTGGTGAACGGCCTGCTGTTCATGGCGCCGGCGCTGGCTTTTGCGTTCGTGCTCCTTGCGCGCCGCTTCCCCGGCGAGCGCCGGCTGAACGTGCTCGCCGCGCGCCACCGCCGCCGCCGGCGGCCGCGCGCACCGGCGCGCGTTCTCGCGGCGGCCCGGGCGCCATGGGCGCTTTTGCCGCGTGGCAGCGCTCTGCTGGCCCGCGCGCTGGCAACCCGCCCGCCGCCGGGGGCGCTCCAGACCTGACCGCGCTCCGCCCGACCGGGAGGAGCGCATGTCCGCTCAACCGGTCCCAGAAGGCAGGAGCCATGCACCATCGAGGACGGACGTTTGTTGTCGCCGTTGCGGCTGCGCTGTGCGCGGCCGCGGTCGCCCCCGCAGTCGCGTCGGCGCACGCGCTGCTGCTCGGCACACAGCCGCAATCGCTCAGCACGGTCAAGACCTCGCCACGCGAGGTGATCTTCGAGTTCAACCAAGCCGTCGGCTTCACGCTCGGCGCCGTCGCCGTCTACAACGGCACCGGGTCGGAGGTCGACAACGGGGTCCTCTCGCACCCCGGCGGCCACGAGGACTGGGTGGGCGTGGGGCTGCCCGCGCAACTGCCGGACGGCACCTACACCGCTCGCTACAGGGTTATCTCGGCAGACACCCACATCGTCTATGGCGGGCTCGTGTTCAACGTCGGCCACGCGTCGCGCTCGACGCTGACCGTCTCAGGGCTGATCAGCAAAGATCGCTCGGGACCGGTGACGAACGTCGCGTTCGGCGTGACCCGCGGACTGGATTACCTCTCGATCGCGCTTGTCGTCGGCGGCCTCCTCTTCCTGCTGGTGCTGACGCCGCCGGCGCTCCTCGGCGGGCTCTACGAGCGCCGGGTGTGGCGGTTGGTCGGAGCAGGCCTCGCGCTCGGCGTCGTGGTGGGCGTGCTCGGAATCCTGCTTCAGGGCGCGGAGGCAGCCGGGCTCTCATTGTGGGCGTCGCTGAAGTGGCCGATCATCTCGAACGTCCTGTCCAGCCGCTTCGGCTGGGTCTGGGGCGTGAGGGCGGCCGTGTTCGCACTGTCGCTGGCGGGACTGGCGCTGCGAAAGCGACGGGCCTTCAGGCTGTGGCTGGCCAGCGCATGCGCCTACGCCGTCGTCACGCCGGCACTGGCCGGGCACGCGTCGATCCAGTCGCCGGTTTGGGCCTTCTTCCCGGCCGACGCGCTGCACGTGCTCGCTGCGAGCGTCTGGGTGGGCGGGATCGCCTGCATCGTCTTCGCACTGCCGCTCGCGACGCGCGCCGTGGACCCAAAGGAGCGCACGGCGATGCTCGTGGAGGTGCTGGGCCGGTTCTCGCCGGTCGCGCTCGCGGCGGTCGGCGTGCTCGCTGTCACCGGTGTCGTCCAGGCCTACATCGACATTCGCAGCCTCAACTCCCTGACGACCACCACCTACGGCCAGCTGGTCCTGCTCAAGACCGGTCTGCTTGGCATTCTGATCGGGCTGGGGGCGGTCAACCGCGAACGCGTGATCCCGACGCTTCGCCGGCTCCTCGAGGCCGGCTCGACGCCCGGGGCGACCGGCGTTCTGCTGCGGCGCTCGACGCGGGGTGAGCTCGCGGCCATGGTGTGCGTTTTCTCG
>JBEKSK010000285.1:0-3846 GCA_049517155.1 Solirubrobacteraceae bacterium | reverse complement strand
GCGCGGTAGCGGCGCGGGTCGTGACCGGGGAGCACGAGCGCGGCGAGCGACAGCAGCCCGTAGTTCCAGGCCGTCAGCCAGCGCACCATCGCCGCCGCGACGGCGCCGTGGTGCTTGCGCATGTAGCGGTCGCGGCCGCGCGAATGTTCGATGATCCGCCGCGCCGCCTGGGCGCCGGTCGCCAGCTGTTCGCGGTGGATCGCCACCGCCGCGGGCACATACAGGGTGTGCCAGCCGGCGTCGGCGAGCCGGCGCTGGAAGTCGACCTCGTCGCTGTAGACGAAGAAATCGCCGTCCATCCAACCGACCTCCTGCGCCGCTTCCCGCCGCACCGCAAGCGCCGCGGACTGCCCCCAGTCCACTCGCCGCACGCCGGTGCCCCTGCTCTGAACGTTGAGCGCGCGGCCCAGCAGGGCGGCGCCGGCCAGCGCCGTGCCGACGCTCGGAAAGCGCCAGGCGGAGGCCTGCGGCGCGCCGTCCGGGCGGCGCAGCGCCGCCACCGCGCAGGCCGCGCGGGCGTCGCCCTGGAGCGCGTCGTACAGCGCCGCGGCCGCGCCGGGCAGCAGTTCGGAGTCCTCGTTCAAAAGCAGGCAGTGGCGCCCGCGCGCGCGTTGCATCAGCTCGCTGTCGTTGAGCGCCTTGCCTCGCCGCGCGTGTAGCTCGATCAGCTCGATCTCCTCCCCGCGCGCGCGGACCGCCGCCGCCGAGCCGTCGTCTGAGGCGTTGTCGAGCACCAGGACCTCGCTGCTCAGCGCCAGGTCCGCGCGCGTGGCGGCGACCGCGTCGAGGCAGCGCATCAGCAGCTCGCGCCCGTTCGTGTTCACCACGCAGAAGGAGATCTCAGCGGCCACCCGCGTATTGTCGAGCCCCGTGAAGGTTCACGTCGTCGATCCATCGGCGTACACCCCGCCGTATGACCATGCGCTGTGCGCCGCGCTCGCCCGGGAGGGCGTCGATGTGGAGCTGTTCACGAGCCGTTTCGCCTACGGCCCGCTGCCGGCGCCGGACGGCTACGAGCGACGCGAGCTGTTCTACCGGTCGGCTCGCGGCGCTGCCGCCTCACGCCGCCGCCGCGCGCTGAAGCTGGCCGAGCACGTACCCGACATGCTTCGCTACCGGGCCGCCGCCCGGGCCGCCGAGCTCGTCCACTTCCAGTGGCTCAGCGTGCCGCGAATCGATGGCCCGCTGCTGCCTCGCGGGCGCCCGCTGGTGCTGACCGCGCACGACCTGCTCCCGCGCGAGGCGACCGCGGCGGAGCGCTCGAGGCAGCGTCGCCTGTACGAGCGCATGGACGCGGTGATCGTCCACTCCGAGCATGGGCGCGGGCGGCTGATCGGCGAGCTGGGATTGCCCGGCGGGCTGGTTCACACGATTCCCCACGGCGCCTTCGAACACCTCGCGCGCCGGCCGCCGGGAGCGCTTCCCGCGGGCCTGCGCGCCACGCAGCGACCCGTCGTGCTGTGCTTCGGCCTGATCCGCCCATACAAGGGGATCGATGTGCTGATCGAGGCCTGGGACGGCGGCATCGCCGACGCCGAGCTGTGGATCGTCGGGCGCCCGCGCATGGACATCGGACTCCTGCGCGCGGCGGCGGGCCCCGGCGTGCGCTGGGTCAGCCGCTTCGTCGACGACGGCGAACTGGCCGCCTGCTTCGCCCGCGCCGACGTGGTGGTCCTGCCCTACCGCGAGATCGACCAGTCGGGCGTCCTCGCGACCGCGCTCGCGTTCGGCTCGCCGCTCGTGCTCAGCGACGTCGGCGGTTTCGCGCAGGTCGCGGCAGCCGGCGCCGCGCGGCTGGTGGCGCCGGGGGATCCGCCCGCCCTGCGCGAGGCGCTCGCGGAACTGATCGGCGATCCGCAGGAACGCGAGCGCCTGCGCGGCGGCGCCCGAGCGCTCGCCGGCGGCGAGTGGTCCTGGCAGCGAACGGCGGAGCGCACGAAGGCGCTCTACAGCTCGCTGCTCAGCTGACCTGCTGGATCTCCGCTTCGATCGTCGCGTAGGGGTCGACGCCGACGATCGGCGTCGCCGAGCCCTTCGGGCCCGTGATCGCAAGCGACGGCGTCGAGCTGAAGCCGGCCGCGTTGGCGGCTCGCGCATCCTCTGAGACGTCGTTGGCGAGCGTCTGGCTGTTGCGCGCGGCCTGCCACGACGGGAGGTTCAGCCCGGGGACCTGTGCGGCCAGGCCCTGCATGTAGCTGTCGGTGACGTAGGGGACGTCCTCGGAGCCCTGCTCGTTGTACCAGAGCAGCACGTAGTACCACTCGCGGTTCTGTAGCCCGGCGGCGCGGGCGGCGACCTGCGAGGCGACGTACTCACCCGCGTTGGCGGTCGAACTCGCGGTCTCCAGGCCGCGGTAGACGATCTTCACCTTGCCGGCGCGAACGTCGCTGGCGATCAGCTGCTGCTCGGAGGTGAGGGCGAAGTCCTGGCAGACCGGGCAGACCAGATCGCCGTACTCGGTCACCGTCACCGGAGCACTCGCGCTTCCGAGCGTGTTGCCGCTCTGCGGGATCCCCTTCAGCAGCGCCGTCACGGTGGCTTTCGCCGCCTTGCTGCTGGTGCTCTTGGGACCGCTGCCGCCGCCGCCAACGGCGACCACGATGATCACGATCGCCACCACCGCGGTCGCGACCAGGCCCGCGAGCCAGATCAGGCGCATCCGCCGCGTCTGTGCAGCGTTGAGGTCGCGGTGTGCCGCTTCGCGTGCGGCGCGTGCGGCCTCCTTCTGCTCTTTGCGGCTGGCCATCGCTGGTCAGTCTATCGGGAGCTATTAGCGGGGGCTTAAGCCGAGATCTTGCACGCGCGGGCCCCCACGCGTGGCGCCGCTGCTGCGCCCGGACCCCGCGCGTGGCGCCGCTGCTACGCCGTCGGCGCCGGCGGAGCGGGCCCGCGCAGGAAGCGGATGAGCGAAAGGCAGAGCAGCAGCGTCAGGATGATCGCCGATCCGACGCACCACTCGCAGTAGATCGGGTGACCGGTGATCGTGAACGTCTCCTGGTAGGTGAGGAACGCGCTGAAGCCGAAGCCGAACAGCGTCAGGCCCAGCGTTGCGAGCCGCGTCCACTCCCGCTCCGGCAGCAAGAGCGAGGCGAGGATCCCGACGTAGCCGATCAGGCCGAGCACCGCGACGGGCACACCGCCGACCTCCGAGTACTCCGACGTCTGGACCGTCTCGCAGGAGCTGTGCCCGTTGTGGGCGCCCGAGCAGACCAGCTTCAGCCCGCCGTAGTGGACGATCGTCAGGTAGGTCGCATCGCCCAGCCCGAGCACGGCGAGCACGAGCATCAGGCGAAACATCGTGCCCCTGCTCATCGTCGCCAGATCGTCCCGCGCGCCATCGGCTTGGCAGCATACGCTGGTCCCGGCGCGCCCGCCGGCGCCCGCAAGCGCTCGCGATGCCAGTCACCCAAGCCCCCCACCGCGCCCCGTCGCCGCATCCGCCCGCCGCAGCCGGCGCGCCGTGAGCACGCAGGCGGAGAGTCTGCGCGGAGCGCCGCGACTGCTCGCCGTGATCGGCGCGCCGGGGGCCCGGGGCCTCCTGGTCGCTCGCACATTGGGGTCGCTGCCGGTCGGCATGGTCCCGCTTGGGATCATCCTGCTGCTGCGGGCTTCGGGGCGCTCCTACGCGCTGGCGGGCATCGCCGACGGGGCCTACGCGCTCGGCCTGGCGGCAATGCAGCCGCTGCTTGGGCGCCTGATCGACCGGCTCGGCATGGGGCGCGTGCTCGCCCCGCTGGCGCTGGCGTTCCCCGCCGTGCTCGTCGGCGTCGCCTTCGCCGGGTCAACCGGCGCGCCGGCGTCGCTGAGCGTCGCTCTCGCGCTTCTCGCCGGCGCGACCATGCCGCC
>JBEKSK010000284.1:0-3856 GCA_049517155.1 Solirubrobacteraceae bacterium | reverse complement strand
AGATGGTCGATCCGGTCGTGATCGCCGATCGCCAGCGCAACGCCGAAGTCGGGCGCGCCTACAGCCAGCTCGAGCCGGCCGCCAAGCTCGCCGCGCAGTGGCGACACGCGCAGGACGACGCCGCCGGCGCCGAGGAACTGCTCGCCGACGGCACCGATGACGAGGAGCTGCGCGAGATGCTGGCGGGCGCGAGAGCGCGGATCGCGGAGCTCGAAGAGGAGATCCGGCTGGCGATGGTCTCGCGCGACCCCAACGACGACAAGCACGTGCTGGTGGAGATCCAGGGCGGCGCCGGCGGCGAGGAGGCCGGCCTGTGGGCGGGCGACGTGTACCGCATGCTGACCCGCTACGCCGAGCGGCTTGGCTACACCGTCGAGCCGCTCGAGCTGGGCGACGGGAAGTACACCTTCGCGATCAAGGGCGACGGCGCCTACTCGGTGTTCAAGTTCGAGGGCGGGACCCATCGCGTCCAGCGCGTGCCGACCACCGAGTCCCAGGGCCGGATTCACACCTCGACGGCGACCGTGGCAGTGCTGCCCGAGGCGGAGGAGGTGGATATCAGCGTCGATCCGGCCGATCTGACGGTCGACGTGTACCGCTCGAGCGGGCCGGGCGGCCAGTCGGTCAACACCACCGATTCCGCCGTGCGCGTCACGCACCGTCCGTCCGGCATCGTCGTCTCGATGCAGGACGAGAAGTCCCAGCTGCAGAACCGCGAGAAGGCGCTGCGCGTGCTGCGCGCGCGGCTCTACGAGCGGGCGCTCGCGGAGCAGCAGGCGGCGGTCGCCGCCGATCGCCGCTCGCAGGTGGGTACCGGCGAGCGGGCCGAGAAGATCCGCACCTACAACTACGCCGACCGCCGCGTCAAGGATCACCGGGTCAACCTGCTCCTGCACAACCTCGACGCGGTCCTCGCCGGGGAGCTCGATGAGCTGACCGCCGCGCTCGCGGCGGACGAGAAGCGCCGCCGGCTGGCGCAGCAGACCGAGGGATGACGCCGGCCCGCGCGGTCAGCGTGCGTGACGCGCTCGACGGCGCCGTCACGGCGATCGGCGCCGGCGGCTGCGCCAGCCCGCGCCTCGACGCCGAACTGCTCCTGGCCGACGCGCTGGCGACGACGCGCGAGCGCCTCCACATCGATCCCGACGCGCCGGTGGACGGCGCCGCCGTCCGTGCCTTCCAGTCGCACGTGCGCCGCCGGGCGGTGGACCGCGAACCCGTCGCCTACATCGTCGGGCGGCGTGCGTTCCGCCGTCTCGAGCTGGCCGTCGATGCTCGCGTGCTGGTCCCGCGCCCCGAGACGGAGCTCCTCGTCGAGCTGGCCCTCGCGCTGCCGGCTCGCGCGCGCGTACTCGACTGCTGCTGCGGCAGTGGCGCCATCGCGCTGGCGCTCAAGGACGAGCGCCCCGATCTTGAGCTGTGGGGCTCCGACATCGACCCGGACGCCCTGGCGGTCGCCGCCGCCAACGCGGCAAGGCTGGGTCTCGAGGTCACCTGGCGCCAGGCCGACCTGCTCGCCGGTCTCCCCGACGCCTTCGACGCGATCGTCGCCAATGCGCCCTACGTCGAGCGGGCGGCGATCGGAGCGCTCGAGCCGGAGATCTCCCGCCACGAGCCGCGCCACGCCCTCGACGGAGGCCGCAGCGGCCTCGAGCCGCTCGCCCGCCTGATCGAGCAGGCCTCCGCCACCGCCGCCGCGACGCTGATCCTGGAGCACGGCCAGGGCCAGGAGCACGACGTGGCCACGCTCTGCCGTGCCGGCGGCTACCCGCACATCACCCATCACCGCGATCTCGCGCAGACCGTTCGAGCGCTGCGCGCCGGCCGGTGAGCGCGGCGCCACCGCCGGGCGCCCGGCTGGCCGCCGTGATCGCCGAGGGCGCGATCGCGGTGATTCCGACCGACACCGTCTACGGCGTCTGCTGCGACGCGCAGAACGCGGCGGCTGCCAGGCGTCTGGCCGACCTCAAGGGCCGCTCGTCGGGCAAGCCCGCGGCCGTTGCCTTCTTCGCGCTCGAAGCGGCGCTCGCGGCGCTGCCGGAGCTCGGCGCGCGCACGCGAGCGGCGCTGTGCGCCCTGCTCCCCGGTCCGCTGACGCTGCTCGTGGCGAACCC
Source organism: Solirubrobacteraceae bacterium (assembly GCA_049517155.1). GTDB lineage: Bacteria > Actinomycetota > Thermoleophilia > Solirubrobacterales > Solirubrobacteraceae > Palsa-513. The sequence goes on along the minus strand of JBEKSK010000284.1, from coordinate 1,742 downwards.
CGCCCGGCGCTTTCCGTGTGCCGGCGGTGAGCTGCTCGGGGTGCGGGTGATCGATGCTCCGCTCGACCCCGGCCGGGCGATCCTGCTGACCAGCGCCAACCTCGCCGGCGGCCGCGACGCGCGCACGCCGGCCGAGATCCCGGCGGAGATCCGCGCCGGTGCGGCGCTCGTGATCGACGGCGGGCGCCTGCCGGGCACGCCTTCGACGATCGTCGACCTGGGGGAGCTCGAATCGAGCGGGCGATGGCGCATCGTGCGTGATGGCGCCGTCACGAGCGCAGCTGTCAGCCACGCGCTGGTAGGCTCGTAGGCGAATGAGCGACGATCTCCCGGCAGACTTCTTCATGCGTCCGCTCGCGGAGGTCGATCCGCAGATCGCCGAGGCTGTGGCGCTCGAACTGGAGCGCCAGCAGGACACCCTGGAGCTGATCGCCTCGGAGAACTTCGTTCCCCGCGCCGTGCTCGAGTGTCAGGGCAGCGTCCTGACCAACAAGTACGCCGAGGGCTATCCGGGCGCGCGCTACTACGGCGGCTGCGAGTACATCGACGTCGTCGAGCAGTTGGCAATCGATCGCGCCAAAGATCTGTTCGGGGCCGAGCACGCCAACGTCCAGCCGCACTCGGGCGCGCAGGCCAACACGGCCGTCTATCACGCGCTGCTGGCGCCCGGCGACACGATCATGGGTCTCTCGCTGGCCCATGGCGGACACCTGACGCACGGGATGAAGAAGAACGTGTCCGGCCGCCTTTACAACATCGTCGCCTACGAGGTCGACCGCGAGACGAGCGTGATCGACATGGACGAGGTTGCCCGGATCGCGCGCGAGCATCGCCCCAAGCTGCTGCTGGCGGGCTGGTCGGCCTACCCGCGCCAGCTCGACTTCGCGCGTTTCCGGGAGATCGCCGACGAGGTCGGCGCGCTGCTGATGGTGGACATGGCCCACTTCGCCGGCCTGGTGGCAGCGGGACTGCATCCGAGCCCGGTCGAAGCCGGCGCGGATGTGGTGACGACGACGACGCACAAGACGCTGTGCGGGCCCCGCGGCGGCGCGATCCTCTGCCAGCAGCGCTACGCCAAGGAGATCGACTCGGCGGTGTTCCCCGGGCAGCAGGGCGGTCCGCTGGAGCACGTGATCGCCGCCAAGGCGGTGGCGTTTCGAATCGCTGCCAGCGAGGGCTTTCGGGAGCGCCAGCGGCGCACGATCGACGGTGCGCGCGCGCTCGCGCAGTCGCTTCTGCAAGCCGGTCACGGCATCAACGTCCTCACCGGCGGCACCGACGTCCACCTCGTGCTCGTCGACCTGCGTGAGAGCGAGTGCAGCGGCCAGGACGCGGAGGACCGGCTGCATGCCATCCGCATCACGGTCAACCGCAACGCCGTGCCGTTCGATCCGCGGCCGCCGCGCGTGACCTCCGGTCTGCGCATCGGCTCGCCCGCGCTGACGACGCGCGGCCTGGCCCGCGAGGACTTCCTCGAGATCGGCGAGATCATCGGCGTGGCGCTCGGCCCTGACTTCGAAACCCGCCGCGGCGAGTTGCTCGATCGCGTCATCGCGATCGTTGATCGCTATCCGCTTTACGCAGAGCTGGCGGCTCCGGCGGCGGCATAGCACTCCGGCCGGCCCGGCGGCGCTCGTGGAGCTGCAAGCCGGCCGCCAGTTCCCGCGACTCTTTGACATCCCCTGCGGTCTTGTTCTAGACCTATGTCCGTGCTCGCAGGCAGATCTCGCGCGCTTCCGGTG
>JBEKSK010000283.1:0-3863 GCA_049517155.1 Solirubrobacteraceae bacterium | reverse complement strand
CACCGCCGCGCCCGCGCCTTGCCGCGGCGGCCCGGCGCGAGCCTCCCAGCGCCTGAGGGCGGCCCCGCCACGGGTGCGCCCGCCGCGCCCCGTAGAATCAGTGGCTGATGTTCGAGCGCGTTCAGTGTCGCGCGGTTGCTCGAGAGCAGCGCCGTCGCCGAGGCGCGGGCGGAGTGCAGGAGCTCCTCGCGCTCCTCGTCGCGCAGCCGCAGCGTCTGCTCGGACACGCGCTCGTCCATCGGCGAGCCGCGGCCGGTGACCGCGACCGTCGTACCCATCGCGTAGTCGGTGATCATCGCGCCGGCGACCTCTGAGGCCCGCCGCAGGTCGTCGGCAGCGCCCGTCGAGACCGCGCCGAACACGATCTGCTCGGCGGCGCGGCCGCCCAGGAGCATCGTCATGTAGTCGATCAGCTCCTCGCGCGTCTTGAGGTAGCGGTCCTCGTCGGGAAGGTTGAGCGTGTAGCCGAGCGCACGGCCGCGGGGCACGATCGAGACGCGATGCACGCGGTCGACGGCGGGGAGCATCTCGGCGACGAGGGCGTGGCCGGCCTCGTGATAGGCGACCACCTCCTTCTCGTGGTCGTTGAGCACGCGGCGCGACTGCGTGCCCGCGATGACGCGTTCGAGTGCGTGGTCGAAGTCCTCGTTGAGGATCTCGGCGCCGCCGCGACGGGCGGCGAAGATCGCCGCCTCGTTGCAGATGTTGGCGAGGTCGGCGCCGGTCAGGCCCGCGGTCTGGCGCGCCACCATCTCCAGGTCGACCTCGCCGACCGGCTTGTTGCGCACGTGCACCCGCAGGATGTCCTCGCGCGCATGAACGTCGGGCGGCGAGACGTAGATCTGGCGGTCGAAGCGGCCCGGGCGAAGCAGCGCCATGTCGAGCTTCTCGAGCAGGTTCGAGGCGGCGATCACGACCAGGCGGTCCTGCGACTTGAAGCCGTCCATCTCGATCAGCAGCTGGTTGAGCGTCTGGTCCTTCTCGCCGCTCAGGCCGAAGCCGCGCTGGCCGCCGACCGCGTCGAGCTCGTCGATGAAGATGATCGACGGCTGGTTCTTGCGGGCGATGCGAAACAGGCGCCGCACGCGCGCCGCCCCGAGCCCGGCGAACATCTCGACGAATCCGGCCGCCGACTGCGCGTAGAAGCGGGCACCCGACTCGTGGGCGACGGCCTTCGCCAGCAGCGTCTTGCCGGTACCGGGCGGCCCGTGCAGGAGCACGCCGCGCGGCACGCGGGCGCCGACCCGGGCGAAGCGCTCCGGCGCCGAGAGGAACTCGACGACCTCCTGCAGCTCCGCGCGCGCGTCCTCGACGCCGGCGATGTCGTCCCAGCCGATCGCGCTGTCGGAGTCGGGCTTGATCTCCTGCGGTTTCGTGCGCGGCATCTGGCGCAGCAGGAGCACCAGGATCGTGACGATCGCGAAGACGAAGAAGATCTCAAAGACCGGCGCGGCGTTGTACGCCCACGCCTCGAAGTTGGCCCACCAGCTTGCGATCAGCACCGATCAACCTTATCGGCGCCCGGGGGCCCCCACTGGAGTGACGAAATAACTGCTGGGTGGTGAGAGCACCGCGGCGGCGGTGGTGGTGAATCTCCGGCCGCCAGCTGCGAGCGCAGCTCAGCCGGCGGAGCCGAGCATGCCGAGCGCGAGGTCACCGAAGAAGGCGGTCGCGAACTCGAGGTCGCGCACGTCGATGCGCTCGTCGGCGCCGTGGATCAGGTGATCGGTCTCGAACTTCGTCGTGAAGCGGTGCGGGAAGAAGCCGTAGGCGGCGCACTCCGGGAAGGCGTCGCGGAAGGTGCGCGAGTCCGTGAACCCTGGCAGCACGGTCGGCACGCAGATCGCCGCCGGATCCTGCTTGGCGATCCAGCCGCGGATGAACTCGGTGACGGGCGAGTCGATCGGCGAGCGGTTGCCCATCACCCGCTCGGTCCACTCCAGCCGGTAGGGCCCGGGCGGCCCGACGATCTCCTCGATCGCTGCGAGCGCCGCGTCCTCGCCGAGTCCCGGCGGCACGCGGCAGTCGACAGCGAGGCGGGCGTGCGAGGGGATCACGTTGATCTTCTCCGAAGCGAAGATCCGGGTCGGCGACAGCGACACGCCGAGCCAGGGCTCGATCAGCGCCACCAGGCGCGGCTCGACCGCCTCGACCCGCGCCAGCGCGCCCGCCGCATCGTCGCCGTCGAGCACGCCGATCGCCTCGAGGAAGGCCCGCGGCTCGACCGTCAGGCGATAGCTTGGCTGGGGGCCGGCGAAGCGCTCCAGGATCGGCGCGAGCTTGAGCAGCGCGTTGTCGCCAAGGCGCGGCATCGAGGCGTGCCCGGCCGCGCCGTCGGTGTGCAGCACGAAGCGGAAGATGCCCTTCTCGGCGCAGCCGAGGCAGTAGAGCCGTCGGCCGGCGTAGTCGATGATGCCGCCGCCGCCCTCGTTGACGAGGTAGTCGCAGCGCACCTTGTCGGGATGGGTCTGGGTCAGCCACTGTGCGCCCTCCGAGCCCCCGGTCTCCTCGTCGACGAGCACCACGACGAGCAGCGAGCCGCTCGCCGGGCGCCAGCCACCGCGCGCGAGCGCGCACGCCGCGGCGACCTCGGCGGCAGTCTGCGACTTCATGTCAAGCGCTCCTCGCCCCCAGACGAAGCCGTCCTCGAGGTCGCCCGACCAGGGGTCGCGCGACCATTCCGACGCTGTCGCGAGCACCGTGTCCACATGCGAGAGCAGGCACAGCACCGGACCCGGCTGCGCGCCGTCCAGGCGGGCGACGAGGTTCGGGCGCTCCGGCGTGCGCCCAAGCAGCTCGCACGCGAAGCCGGCGTCGGTGAGGACGCTCGCGAGGTACTCCTGTGCCGCGCGCTCGTTGCCGGGCGGGTTGACGGTGTCGTAGCGGATCAGCCGCTGCAGCAGCTCCACGGACTCGCTGTGCGTCTGCGTGCTCACGGCTGCATCCTACGGGTGATACTGAAGTGCGTGGAACGCCTGTTCGAGGAGCCGCGGCAGCCAGGCCCGCCCGCCCCGCTGGCGGTGCGGATGCGGCCAGGCACACTGGCGGAGGTGGTCGGCCAGCCGGCCCTGCTGGCGGCGGGGGCGCCGCTGCGGCGCGCGCTCGAGCTGGGGCGCCTTCACTCGATGATCCTGCACGGACCGCCCGGCTCGGGCAAGACAACGCTGGCGCGGATCATCGCGAGCCAGACCGGTGCGCAGTTCGAGGAGCACAGCGCCGTCGACACCGGCCGCGCCGAGGTGCGCGCGGTGATCGAACGGGCCCGCCACCGCGGCAGCGCGACGGTCTTCTTCCTCGACGAGATCCACCGCTTCAACAAGGCCCAGCAGGACGCGCTGCTGCCCGCCGTCGAGGAGGGCCTGGTGACACTGATCGGCGCGACAACCGAGAACCCGCGCTTCGAGGTCAACAGCGCCCTGCTCTCGCGAGTCACCGTCTATGAGCTCGAGCCGCTCAGCACGCAGGACGTCGCGATGCTGCTGCGCCGCGCGGCTGACCGCGGCGAACTCGGCGCCGGGCTGGAGCTGGACGCCGACGCCGTCGAGCTGCTGGCCGCGCGCTCAGGCGGCGACGCCCGCATCGCGCTCAGCGCACTCGAACGCGCCGCGGCGACCAACCGCCGCATCGACCTCGCGGCCGCGCGAGACGCGCTCGCCGGCGGCCTGCTCCGCTACGACCGTGCCGGCGACCAGCACTACGACACGATCTCGGCCTGGATCAAGGCGACCCGCGGGAGCGACCCCGACGCCTCGCTGTACTACCTGGCGACGATGCTCGAAGGCGGCGAGGACCCGCGCTTCATCGTCCGCCGGATGGTGATCCTCGCCTCCGAGGACATCGGCAACGCCGACCCCGGGGCGCTG
>JBEKSK010000282.1:0-3865 GCA_049517155.1 Solirubrobacteraceae bacterium | reverse complement strand
CGCGCACGCCGACCTTGCGAAAGCAGAGGCGTCGCAGCTGGCAAAGCTGGCGCTCAGCTACGGCGCACGATACGACGGTGGCGAGATCGTGCAGGGCGAGGTCTGGGGGCCCATTGTCGACGGCGCGGCCGGTCAAGACCGTGGCGCGTCATAGCTCGCGATCACTTCGATCGTGCCGACGATCTGGGCATTGAACTCGTCGAGTTGCTCGGCCGGAATCCATAGCTCGTCGATTCCGGCGCCACCGACGCGATGCACCTCGAACTGGGCCGCGTACTCGGCATCGAGTTCAAAGCGGAGAACATGCCCTACGAACCCCGACGCCGCGTCCTTCGTGTTCCAGTCGCGCGCGATCCGCCTCGCGTACTCCTCACTGAGAACGGGATAGAAGATCGGCTGCCCCACCAGCCGCGGCGGAAACCGACGCCACCCGGAGCGCTCGACGAGGTCTAGTTCGGCTTGGCCGACCGGACGCCACAGCGTGATTGTGCGCACGCCGCCAGACTACGGCGTGCCCGCCGCAGCGTTGTCGCTATGCGCGAGCTGGAACGGCCTCCCGAGCGGCGAGTTCACGCGGAAGCAGCAGCGTGCTTGGTTCCCCAGTTGGTTGCAGTCTTCGCTATTCGACGACGGAGATCGCATCGGGCATTCGTCCGCTGGCACACGCGCCGCTCGGTTGTCGTGCTTTTTGGCCGATACCGTGGCAAGGTTCGGGACATGCTCGGGGCGCTGTTCGCGCGCCTAGTCGGTCGTTGATAGCAAGCATCGGCTCTCTTCACTTGCTCCCCCCGAAGTCCGCCAAGCAAATATTGACGACGGGAGACAAGATGAGTTCGAGGTCGCGAGTTTTGCGCTGGAGCCTTAGCGCGTTGATGGGCACTCTGATCATGGCGGCTACATTCACGGCTGCTGCTGACGCCAAAAAGCCGCACAGGCCGGCGAAGCCGGCCCAGAAGCAATCAGAGCCGAAGGCGACCAAGGAACTGCTCGCGAACTGCGACGGCATCATCGCGCTCCCGGAGGTGAGCTCGCTCACCGGCCTCACCCTGACGGCCCCCACAGGGCAGCCAGCCATCAGTGTGCAGTCCGTCAGCGGTTTGTGCTCCGGCAGCTACGTTCTCGACGGCACCGTCAACGGCGGCGTCCAGGGCACCGTCAGTACGTTCGGTATCACGATTCAAGGCCAGAAGCTCACGGGCGGGCCGATCAACGCCAACGCCACAGCCGCTTCCATGTATCAGCAAGACGTCAAGGTGGCCGAGGCGCGGGACGAGACCTGCCCCGGTACGGCGGTCTATCCAACGCCGATCACCGGACTCGGCACCAAAGCGTTCGCTGCTGGACCGTGCACGGCGACCGCGCCCGAATCCGTCATCGCCGTTGACGGCCCGGTTATCGTCACAGTTGGCTGGCAGAACCTAACCGCAACGGGCGGAGTAAGTGTTGGTGAGGCGGAGCCCGTCATCAGCCACGTGCTCAAGGGCGTCGGGCTGTAAGTCACCAGCCGATGCGCGACAACCTTGCCTGACCGGGCCGACGGCCTGGTCAGGCAACGCCGCTAGAGATCGCGAGTCGCCGCTGTCCGAGGCGACACGCAAAACGATCCGCCGAGACCTTCGCCATCGAGACTGTCGCACGCCCGATAAGGAGGCGCGTCCGTCACGTCAGCGGTCGGTGATCGGGCATCGGCGGGCGACTCGGCGGCCTGGGCCGTGCAAAGCTGCACCGGCGTTCCGACGCGTAGCGAGTTGGGGATCTCGGCAATGCGATCGACGTGATCGACCAGCGCGCGTAGCTGCTCGATCGGTGCCGCGCCCGTCAACTCGACCTCAGACTCGACGGCGCTTGATACCGCCGGGTCGCCACTGAAGTCGCCGCTGACCCGGCAGGGGGCTCGGCGATGCCGCGCGGCCCCCCGGTTCTGGCCGTATGTTCGATCAGCACGATCGGCTTGCGAGTCGATGGGAAAGGATGCCTCTCCGCCATTCGGCGATCAAGCCGCGTGGCCGTCAGCGACCCGCGGCGAGCCGTGGCCGGCACGACCGACGCATTCCCCTCGTAGGTGGCGTCGGGGTGGGGCTGATGCTTCTCGCAGCATCGGCGAGCTTCGCGTTCGCAGCGCCAGGGACGATTACGCGCAGCAAGGCGATCGCTGCTGCTACCGCGATCAGTCTGCGCCACAGCGACCTGCCGAGTCTCAGGGAGGAAAGCAACCCACTGACGCCACAGGACCAGCGGCTCGGTTTGCAGCTCACAGCGTGCGTCGGGGGCGTGCCGGAGACCCAGGCGTTCGCCAACACCCAGTCGCCCGAGTTCGCAAGCGCCGGACAGCCGGCCGTCAACATAGCCTCGGGCAACGAGATCCTTCCCTCAGCGTCGCTGGTCGCCAAGGATCTGGCCGCGAGCGAACGCCCGCACGCACTGAGTTGCATGCTGAGCTCCTACGGAGCCCAGCTTCGGGCGTCACTGCCGAAGAGCGACACCGTGACAGGCAGCGTCGCGCGACTCCCCTACGTCGTGTCCGGCAGCACCGCCACGTTCGCCGTTCGGCTTACGTTCGCAGTGCGCGTGACCGACGGCAAGGCCACCGTGACTGTGCCGTTCTACGCGGACGTGGTCGGCTTGGCATACGGCCCTGCCGAATTCAGCCTCACCGTCACAAGTACGAGCGTCACGCCCTCCAAACCGCTCGAGCTACGACTCGCCGACCTGCTCGTCGCGCGTGCAAAGTCAGCCATCGGCTGACGGGACACGGCCGTCCTGACGCGGACGAGCCGTCACGGGGTTGCTGACTGCGGGCCGCGACGCGCGGGAGCGACAACGACCCGGCCGCCGCTGTCGAGTTTCGCGGCGCCGAGCAGCAGCTGGCTGCCTGTGAGGTTGGCGGCTGCTTCCGCGGGAGGCTAGAGCCTCGCTCACAACGCCGGGGCGCGGGATGTCGCGGACACGCCTGAGAGGACACTTTTCGAGGGACTATTCTGGGAGGCGGCGGCGGGTGCCGCGTACGCAACGCGACGCGGAGTGTGAACAGCGGTGACCCGACTCGAGCTCACGCCAGATCAGCTGCTCTCGACGACGCGCGCAGTACGCAGGCGTCTTGATCTCGATCGACCGGTAGAGCGCGAGATCCTGGAGGAGTGCCTCGAGCTTGCGTTGCAGGCACCGAACGGTGGCAGTCTCCAAAGCTGGCACTTCGTTCTGGTAACCGAAGTCGGGCGAAAGCAGGCCCTTGGCGAGCTGTACCGGAGGTCGAAGACCAAGAATGATCCCGGCTCAACCGCGCCCGAGCACCAAGCGATGATGGATTCTTCCGCCTACCTGGCGGAACATCTCCATGAAGTGCCGGTGCTGGTCGTGCCGTGTATCGAGGGCCGCGTTGAGGATGCCTCGCACTTGGCACAGGCCGTGACCTGGGGATCGATCCTCCCCGCGACCTGGAGTTTCATGCTGGCGGCACGGTCCCGTGGTCTCGGGACTGCGTGGACGAGCCTTCATTTGGAGTACGAGCGGGAAGCCGCCGCAGTTCTCGGGATTCCCTACGAGCAGGTCATGCAGGTGGCTTTGATCCCCGTCGCGTACACAATCGGCACAGACTTCAAGCCCGGGCCGCGCGTGCCCACGGGGTCCCGGGTCCACTGGGAAACCTGGCAACCCTAAGCCCTCAAGATCCTCAAAACTGAGCGGGCCTCGGGCTCCAAGTCCAGCACGCACACCTCGACACGCAGAACACCGACCACGTGACCCGGCAAAGCCTGACCGATTAGTCCCTGCACTGAGCGGTCCGGACAACCGTACCGCTGCCGGATTCGCGCGCGATCGCGGGCTCTTTCGATGGGCCGTGTTGGAATCGAACCAACAACCTTGG
>JBEKSK010000281.1:0-3887 GCA_049517155.1 Solirubrobacteraceae bacterium | reverse complement strand
AGTGTCGGTGATCAGCGCGACCGCTTCCGTCGTCGACGGTGGGCGCGCGCGGCTGGTGCAACGGCACTCGTGCTTCTCGGTCCAGGGGGTATGGTTCGCGGATGGCGAGCAACGTCGCCGCGTCGGTCGAGCATTTGAGTGTGGCCGAGCGCGTGGCGCGGGGCAGGAACGCACGAGCTGAGGTCCCGCGCGGCAGTCACGCCGCTTTTGAGCCGGCAGCCGACCGCCCCGATCCGATCAAGTTGCTCGAGCGCCAGGACCGCACGCGCGTACCTGAGCTTGTGCCGATCCGCTACGGGCGGATGCTGGCGTCACCGTTTGCCTTCTATCGAGGCGCGGCGAAGATCATGGCCAGTGATTTGGCAACGACGCCGCGGACCGGGCTGACGGTGCAGTGCTGCGGCGACGCTCACGTCGCGAATTTCGGTGTGTTCGCCTCGCCGGAACGCGAGTTGGTCTTCGATGTCAACGACTTCGATGAGACGCTGCCGGGACCATGGGAGTGGGACGTCAAGCGCCTGGCGGTGAGCATGGCGATCGCTGCGCGGCAAGATGGCTTCGCCGTCAAGCAGCAGGATCGAATCGTTGCCGGCACGGTCGAGGAGTACCGGACGGCGATGGCGCGGTTCGCCGCGATGACGAACCTCGATGTCTGGTACGCCCACCTGGACGTCGAGAGCGCGCTGGCAGACCTGGGGTCGCACGGCAACGCGGGAGCGGTCGTGCGGACCGAAAAGTCGCTGTCGCGCGCGGGCAGCAGCGACAACCTGGCGAGCGTCGCAAAGCTGACGCATATGGTCGATGGTGAGCTGCGCATCGTCGCCGCACCGCCACTGATCGTGCCGATCGCCGACCTCGCGCAGGACCACGAACGAGAGGACATGTTCGCCGCGCTACACGAGCAGCTGCGCTCCTACCGTAGCTCGCTGGAGTACGACCGGCGCGTGCTGCTGGAGCAGTTCCGCGTGACCGATTTCGCGCGCAAGGTGGTCGGCGTCGGGAGCGTCGGCACGGAGGCCTGGATCGCGCTGCTGCTGGGCCTGGACGGGCGAGACCCCTTGCTGCTCCAGCTCAAGGAGGCCGATGCGTCCGTGCTCGAGGAGTTCCTCGGTCGCAGCGAGTTCCGAAGCCATGGCGAGCGGGTCGTCGCCGGCCAGCGCCTGATGCAGGCCAGCAGCGACATCTTTCTCGGCTGGCTGCACCTCGAGCCCGGGCCCGCCGGGCGAGCGGTCGATTTCTACGTTCGCCAATTGCGCGACTGGAAGGGCTCGCTGGACATCGAGCGGATGACACGCGCGGGCATGGCCCAGTACGGGCGCTTCTGCGCCTGGACTCTGGCGCGAGCGCACGCTCGCAGCGGCGATCGCATCGCGATCGCGGCCTATCTCGGCAGCGGCTCGCGTTTCGATCGCGCGCTCGTGGAGTTCTCACACGCCTACGCCGAGCAGAACGAGCGCGACTTCCAGGCGCTGGCCGCGGCGGCCAGATCCGGGCGGATCACCGCGGAGAAAGGCGTCTAGGACAAGAAGCCCTGCGGTCCTGGGCCGCCAGCACTCAACTCGCCGCCGGGGGGTCTTTCGGGCGCTGCTGCGGCGGCGGGCTCGAGCCGGCGTGAGGCCGGACCTTCGCGGCGAGTGAGCCGGACGCGGCGACGTAGGCGGTGGGGTCCCCGCTCCCGCCGCGCAGGATAAAGGCGCAGCCCACGGCGATCAGCGCTCCGGCGATTGGGCCCACGACGTAGACCCAGTAGCTGCTGAAGTCCCCGCTCACGAGGGCCGGGCCGAAGGAGCGAGCGGGGTTCATCGACGTTCCGCTGAGCGGCGCGGACCACAGGCCGGCGAGCGCGATGTATCCGGCGACGCCGAAAGCGGCAACGGTGCCGACGTTCTGGGCGGCGGAGGCCGTTCCGAGAATGACGCTCACCAGCCCTGCTGTGAGGACAACCTCCATCAGCAGCGCCTGCCAGTCGGCATAACCCTGGCCGGGCAGTGTGGCGCCGAGATGATGAATGTTGCCGAACACGGCGTCCAGGAACAGGCACGCCAGGGCGGCGCCGAGCAGCTGGACCACGACATACCCGGGCACGCGCTTCCACGGGAAATCGCGGCGCAGCGCGAACGCGAGCGAGACCACGGGGTTCAGGTGGGCGCCCGAGACGGCGCCCATGAACAGGATGATCGACATGACCATGAGCCCGGGGGCCACGACGGCGGCGGCGAGGCTGATCTGCCCCTTGGCGTGGAGGATCCCGCCGCCGGCAGCGACGAGCACGAGCAGGAAGGTGCCGAGCAGCTCGGAAAAGAGTCTCCGCCACTCCAGGCTTGGGTCATCGAATTGGGCCTTGGACCCAAACTCGAGCGCAAGCAGATGGCGGGCGCGTGCGCTGACCGGGTCAACGCTGTGCTCCGCCTCCCGTATCAACCGCTCCTCAACCACGCCCGCAACCTAACAGCGAAGTCTCAGCGGGGAGTGGTCCCCAGCCACGCTCGATCGACCAAAGGCGCATCCGCTTAGCACGCACGAGCATCCGCGAGCGCGCCGGACTCAGCGCGCGAAGGACGTTGCGGCGCCCAGCGCCTGCGCGAACGCCGCGATCAAACGCGCGCACGAGTCGATGTCGTCGAGCTGCACCATCTCCACAGGCGAATGCATGTAGCGAAGCGCGATCGAGATGCTCCCGGTGGGAATGCCCGCCCGCGTCAGGTGAATGGAGTCGGCGTCGGTGCTCGTACGCGCCGCGTAGGCGGCGATCGTGAACGGGATCTCCTCGCGCTTCGCGGTCTCGTGCAGCAGTTCGAACACGACGGGGTTCAGGATCGAGCCGCGGCCGATCACCGGTCCCTCACCAAATTTGTGCTTGCCGATCTCGTTGATCTCCACGCCGGGCGAGCCGGTCTCGTGCGTGACGTCGACGACGATCGCGACGTCGGGGGCCAGTCCATACGCGAGGGTTCGGGCGCCGTTGAGCCCGATCTCCTCCTGCGCCACGCCGCAGGCCGCGACGTCACCGGGGGCGCCGCCGGCTTCGGCGACGATCCGTGCGGCCTCAAGCGCGATGAAGGCGCCGAGCCGGTTGTCCATCGCGCGGGAGATGTAGCGGTCGTTGCGCAGTTCGAGGGGCTCGCCGGCGAGCACGGCGACGTCGCCGATCCGCACGAGCGAACGGGCCTCATCGCCGTCCTTCGCACCGATGTCGATGTGCAGCTCGCGCAGCTCCGGCACCTTCTTGCGGTCCTCCTCGCGCAGCAGATGGATCGCCTTGCGCCCCACGACTCCGGGCAGCGGCCCGCTCTGCGTGATCAGCTCGGCGCGCTGGCCGACAAGAACCTGGGCGTCCCAGCCACCGACGCCGGTGAAGCGCAGGAAGCCGTCGTCGTCGATGTGGGTGACGATCAGCCCGATCTCGTCGATGTGGCCGACGATCGCGAGAAACGGAGCACCCGTTGTCGTACCGGCGACACGGGCGACGGCAGAGCCCATGATGTCGACGGAGACGTCGGGCGTGAATGCCCGGCCGGCTTCGGCGAACACCGCTGCCGGAGCCGTCTCGTAGCCTGATGGTCCAGCGGCGGTGAGGAGCTTGCGAAGGACGTCAGGTAGCGGCACGGACGACAGCCTATGGCACGGCCGCTCGCGCGTGGTTAGCACTCGATTGGGCGCGCACGCATCGACTCGGGTCATGGATTGGCCCCCGAGGCCGCCGAGACGGGGGGCCGTCACCCTCGGCCAGGTGGCGATGTGATGGTCTGGCGGTCGCGCTACCGTCGGTGGCCGTGAAACAGCCGCCACGATCTCGTAACGCGCGCGCGAGAGCGCGGTTGGTACTCGCCGGCTTGTGCGCCGGCGCCGGGCTTGCGCTCTGCGCGGCGGCCACCGGGAGCTCGGCG
>JBEKSK010000280.1:0-3936 GCA_049517155.1 Solirubrobacteraceae bacterium | reverse complement strand
TGCGCGCGTCTCGCGAGCAGCTGCGCTCGCCACCCCACGCCCGCGCGGCCGGCGCGACGGTCCCCACGCGCTAAAGCATCCGGCCCCTCACGCCGACGCTCGTGTCATGCGCTGGACTCTGCGCCGAGGCGGGTTGGCGGCCCTGGCCGTCGCCGCATCAAGCTACGCGGCCTTCACCTCGCCCGTCGGCGCGGACTACCCGGGCCCGACGTGTGGCGGTTGCGACTACGCCGGCCCACCGATCAGTGCGCTAGCCGGCGGCCATCTCGCGCGCTTCTTCCACACGCAGCCCTTCATGGGCCCGTTCACGCTGGTGCTGCGCGCGCCGGTCGTCGCCCTCTCGCGCTCGGCCGGCGCCGGCCTGCTGCTCCAATACCGCCTTGGCGCCCTGATCTGCCTGCTGGTGGCGGCGGCGCTGGCCGGGATGCTCCTGCACGAGATGCCGCCGCGCCGCTGGCGCACGCTGCTTCAGGCCTTCCTGCTGGTCCTCATCCTGGCGGGACCGTTGACCGTCAAGGCGCTGTGGTGGGGACATCCGGAGGAGCTGGTCGGCGGGCTCCTGTGCGCCGCCGCGGTGGTTGTATCGAGCCGCGGGCGACCGCTGGCGGCCGGACTTCTGCTGGGCCTGGCGATCGCCACGAAACAGTGGGCGCTGCTGGCGGTCTTGCCGGTGCTCGTGGTGTGCCCGCGAGGTCGCCTGCGCCTGCTGGCGGTTGCGGCCGGTGTCGCCGCGCTCATGCTCGCCCCGATGTTGATCGGCGACCCGAGCCGCTTCCTGTCGCAGAATCTTCACGCAGGCCTGGCGCTGTCGGGCACTCAAACCGCCGTCGTCACGCCAACAAACATCTGGTTCGCCTACGCCAACAGCGTCAGCTTCGTACTCGGACGCGGCAATAGCTACGGGATCTCGGCAGGCCTCTCGGCGCTGACTCACCCGCTTGCGCTCGCGGTCGGCGCCGCGCTGGCACTGCTCTTCTGGCGCCGCTTCCCCAAGCCGACGGCCGCGGACGCGCTGATGCTGCTCGCGTTGCTCTTCCTGATCCGCTGTCTGCTTGACCCCTTGACCCTGAGCTACCACCACGTCCCGTTCTTCGTCGCGATCGCCGCGAGCGAGGGGCTTCGCAGGCGGGGCTTCCCGCTCGTCACGGTTCTTTCGGCCGTGGCCCTGTGGGTGATCGCGCACCCGATCGCGGCGACCGGGAACGCCAGCCTGCTGAATGAGACCTACCTGGCGTGGGCGCTGCCCGTCACCGGGTACCTGACGCTGCGCTGCGTCATGCCGGGCGCACAGCTCCGCCGGCGCCGCGCAACAAAGAGCCGCCCCGCGCCGCTCGCGACCACGCACTAGCACGCGCACCCGCGCGCACCAACGCCCGCCTCAGTCGGCGGCGAAGGTCAGCTCACGCGAGGGATGTGTGACCGCCAGGCGGCTGCGAGCGTTCTCCATCATCGTCGCCGAAGGCGGAGCGGCGGTCAGGACGGCGAGCAGCGTTTCGCCGGCGATCCGCGCGCACACGCAATCCCCCAGCGCCTTGACGGTCGCGGTTCGCGGGATGTGCTCGAGCACGCCGATCTCGCCGAAGTAGGTGGGCGCCGTCATCCGCCGCAGGACGCGGTCGGGGCCGCCCGTCTCGCCATGGGCACTGACCTCGACCTCCCCTTCGGTCAGCACGTAGATCGCATCCGCGCCATCCCCCTCGCGCACGATCGTGGTCCCAGCCGCGAAGGCGAGCTCGGTCTCGGCGGCGGCCAGGCTCTCGAGCACCGCCCGGCTGGCCGTGGCGAAGATGCCGAGCCCCTCGAGCACCGCGACGCGCGGCGCCAGCGCCAGCGTGCGGGCGCTCGTCCGGCGGTCGATCGCCAGTAGCGACGGGAAGCCGAGCAGCCCGACCGCCAGCGGGGCGAACGCCATCGTCAGCAGCCCGGCGTTCAACCCCCAGGCGCTGACGATCGCCGGCGTGACCACGGTCCCCAGCGAGATCGCGCCGAGCACGAACGCGAAGAAGGCTCCGAACACCCTGGCGAGCTGCTCCGCGGGCACCGCACGTTGCAGCGCGGTGATCGCGATCACATCGACGACCAGGGTCGAGCCTCCACGCAGGATCTCCAGGGCGAAGGCCAGCGCCGGGCTGGTGATCACGGTCAGCAACGCCGTCGGCAGGCAGTAGCCCGCGACGCCCGCCAAGATGATCGGGGCGAGTCGGCGCGATGCGGCGAGACGGTGGACGGCTGCCGCCATCAGAACGCCGCCGACGCCGAGCCCGGCGAGCAGTAAGCCGAAACCCTCGGACCCGGTGGCCAGCCGGTGCTCGGAGACGCCGACGAACAGCACCGTGTCGGTCCCGTACACGAAGCTCACGAGGGCGCAGAAGGCGACCAACGTGCGCGCCGCGGGCAGGGCGATGATCGTCCGCACACCGACAGCCATCTGCGCGAGCGGCCCCGCCGTCCCCGCCTGCGTGACGTCAACCGGCCGGCTCCGGGTGCGGATCCGCGACACCAGGGCCGCCGACAGCACGAAGCTCGCGGCGTTCGCCGCGAATGCCGCTGCCGGTGAGCCGATCAGCAGCAGCCCGGCTCCCACAGCGGGCCCGGCGATCACGACGAGGTTGTCGATCGTGCCGTTCAACGCGTTGGCCGCGACGAGATCGTCCTCGCCGACGACCGACGGGATCGTCGCCGCCACAGACGGGCTGTAGACGACGTTGGTGGCCGACGTCAGCGCCGCGAACGCGAACGCAAGAGCGAGCGGCGCACCGGTGGCCGCGACGAGCGCCAGCGCGCCCTGCCAGAGCGCGCACACGAGGTCCGCCCCGAACATCAGCCGCACGCGCTCGGTACGCTCGGCGAGCACACCGCCGTACGCGCTCAGCAGGAGCGCCGGGATGAAACGGACAAGGCCGGCCACGCCAACCCAGGCCAGTGAGTGGGTGCGGTCGAACACGAACGCGAGCAACGCCACGTTGTAGGCCCAGCTACCGGTCGCCGACACGACCAGCCCGGCGAAGAGGAAGCGCAGATCCCGCTTCGCAAGCGCCGAGCTGTAGCCGCTGAACCACTCGGCGACGCGCCCCCGCTCCATGCGCCGCAGACTACCGGCGGCGCAGGCGCCCGCCCAGCGCAGGTGCGAACATCGTGGCGTGAAGGCCGAAGGGGTCACGGGCGGTGCGGACGCACGGTTTGCAGGCGCCGTCGAGCACGTGAGCGCAGCGCGAGGCCTGCCGAGGACGCCGGCTGAGCTGCCGACGGCCCGTCACCGCACGCCGGAGCGCCGCGCCGTTGGCTGACCGCGGTCCCGACCCAACGCCGCAGATCGCCAGGTCCGGCCGCCGCCTGGCGCCGCGGCGCCCGACCGCGCCGCCCGCCGCCAACTACAAGTGGATCGTGCTCTCCAACACGACGATCGGCGTCCTGCTGGCGACGATCAACTCCTCGATCCTGCTGATCGCGCTGCCCGACATCTTCCGCGGCATCGACCTCAATCCACTCACGCCGGGCAACACGAATTACCTGCTGTGGATGATCCTCGGCTTCCTCGTGGTGACCGCCGTGCTCGTCGTCAGCTTCGGCCGGCTCGGCGACATGTACGGGCGCGTGCGGATGTACAACCTCGGCTTCGCGGTGTTCACCGTGTTCTCGCTGCTTTTGGCGGCGACCTGGCTGAAGGGCAGCGCCGGCGCGCTGTGGCTGATCGGCATGCGGATCGGGCAGGGAATCGGCGGTGCGATGCTGTTCGCGAACTCCGGCGCGATCATCACCGACGCGTTCCCCGAGAACCAGCGGGGCCTCGCGCTCGGGATCAACGGCGTCGCCGCGATCGCCGGATCCTTCATGGGTCTGATCCTCGGCGGCCTGCTGGCCCCCGTGCAGTGGCGGCTGGTGTTCCTGGTGTCGGTGCCGTTCGGGCTGTTCGGGACCTTCAGGGCCTACGTGAAG
>JBEKSK010000279.1:0-3957 GCA_049517155.1 Solirubrobacteraceae bacterium | reverse complement strand
CTCTTCCACACCTTCAACGCGAGCGCCGAGCCGTTCGCCGGGGCCGGATCGCACGGTGACTGACAAGCGCACAAGAACGATCCGCACCAGCACGCTCGCCAGGGTCGAGGGCGAGGGAGCGATGCGCGTGCGAATCGAAGGCGGCGAGGTCACCGAGGTGGCGCTCGACATCTACGAGCCGCCGCGCTTCTTCGAGGCGTTCCTGCGTGGCCGCGACTTCGCCGAGGCGATCGACATCACCTCGCGGATCTGCGGCATCTGCCCAGTCGCCTACCAGATGAGCGCGGTGACCGCGATGGAGAGCCTCTGCGGTGTCGAGGTCGGCGGCCAGCTGCGAGCGCTGCGGCGCCTGCTCTACTGCGGCGAGTGGATCGAAAGTCACGCGCTGCATGTCTTCATGCTCCACGCCCCCGACTTCCTCGGTTACGCGGGCGCGGTCGAGATGGCGCGCGAGCACCCCGCAATCGTCGCTGACGCCCTGAAGCTGAAGAAGGCTGGCAACGAGGTGATGCGCGTCGTCGGCGGGCGCGAGGTGCACCCGATCAACCTGCGCGTCGGGGGCCTTCACCGCGTGCCGCGCAAGGCCGAGCTCGCCACGCTCGTCGAAGGGCTCAAGCGCGCGCGCGAGATCGCGCTGGGTGCTGTGACGCTGACCGCGACGCTCGACTTCCCCGATTACGAGCAGGACTTCGAACTGGTCGCGCTGTCCGCGCCGGGCGAATATCCGATCGACCGTGGCCGCGTGGTCTCCGATGCCGGCCTCGACATCGCGGCGGCCGACTACATGACGCACTTCGTCGAGTCCCACGTGCCGTGGTCGCACGCGCTGCATTCGCAGCGCACCAACGGCAGCACCTACGTCGTGGGGCCCCTCGCCCGCTTCGCGACCAGCTACGACGAGCTGACGGCGCTCGCCCGCGAGGCCGCGGCCGGCGTTGGGCTGCGCTCCCCCGAGCACAACCCGTTCCGCAGCATCGTCGTGCGCTGCGTCGAGCTGGTGCACGCCGTTGACGAGGCGCTCGCGCTGATCGCCGCCTACGAGGAGCCGGACGCCCCGGCGATCGAGGTGACGCCGCGGGCCGGCGTCGGCCACGGCGTCAGCGAAGCGCCGCGCGGGCTGCTCTACCACCGCTACGAGATCGACGCGGAGGGAACCATCCTCGATGCCGTGATCGTGCCGCCGACCTCGCAGAACCAGACCGCGATCGAAGCCGACCTGCGCGGCGTGATCGAGCGCTCACTCGAGCTGCCCGACGCCGAGCTGAGCATCCGCTGCGAGCAGACGATCCGCAACTACGACCCCTGCATCTCCTGCGCGACGCACTTCCTGAAGCTCGACATCGAACGCGTGTGAAGCTGATCGGCGTCGGCAACCGCTGGCGTGGCGACGACGGCGCCGGGCTCCTCGTGGCCGCGGCGGTGGGTGCCCGGCGCCCGGCTGGCGTGGAGGTGGTCGAGCACGCCGGCGAGCCGATCGAGCTGATCGAGGCCTGCGATGGGGCTGCGGCCGTGTGGATCGTTGACGCGGTGTGCTCGGGCGGTACACCGGGAACCGTGTATCGCATCGACGCGGCCGCCGGGCCACTGCCGTCGGCGCTGTTCGCCGTCTCGACCCACGCGCTCGGGCTCGCGGACGCGATCGAGCTCGCCCGTGCCCTGGGCCGCCTGCCAGCCCAGGTCAGCGTCTACGGCATCGAGGCGAGCCGGTTCGAGCCCGGCGAGCCGCCGTCGCCCCCCGTCGCGCTCGCGGCCGAGCAGCTCGCTGACGCGCTGGTCGAGGAACTCGCGCGTTGCGCGCTCGCCGGCTGAGGCGGCGCGGCCGGGCCCGGCCGAGCGCGTCCGTATTGCCAACATCTGACTAGGTGTTCATGTTAAACTCGGCGCGTGAGCCGTAGCCACAGCGCGAATCTGAAGTACCTGGACCGCGAAACCGCCGGCGTCGTCGCCGAGACGATGCAGGCTCTTTCGACGCCGAGCCGGGTGGCGATCCTGAGCCGCCTCGGCGCTGGTGCGTGCTCGGTCGGCGAGCTCGCACGAGAGGTCTCGATGGAACAGTCGGCCGTGTCGCAACAGCTCCGCGTGCTGCGCCATCTCGGTCTCGTGGTCGGCGCCCGCCGGGGCAAGAGCGTGATCTACTCGCTCTACGACGACCACGTCGGCGTCCTGCTCGCCGAGGCCGTGGCCCACACCGAGCACCTGCGCGCGAGGCGCCCGCGCGCCGAGTTGCGCGCGGTGTCGCGGTGAGCGCCGCCACACCGGCCCTGCTCGCAGCGGCCGCAGGCGTCGGCTTCGGTCATGCGGTCCTGCCCGACCACTGGGTGCCGCTGGCCGTGCTCGGACGCGCTCGCCGCTATCCGCCGGCCCGGATGGCGCGGCTGTCGGGCCTGGCGGGGATCGCCCACGTGCTCGTCTCGATCGCGCTCGGCGCTGTGATCATCGTCGTCGGACTCCAGTTTCGCTCCGCCGTGCAGAGCGCGCAGGACGCGATCATCGGCTGCC
This sequence comes from Solirubrobacteraceae bacterium, assembly GCA_049517155.1. Taxonomy (GTDB): domain Bacteria; phylum Actinomycetota; class Thermoleophilia; order Solirubrobacterales; family Solirubrobacteraceae; genus Palsa-513. The sequence goes on along the minus strand of JBEKSK010000279.1, from coordinate 1,458 downwards.
TGCTGATCGCAACCGGCCTCGGTTTCGCGATCGCCGAGCTGGGCGGACAACATCGCCACGAGCACGCACACCACCACCCCCACGAGGGCGGCGACTCGCAATCGCCGGTGCCCAGTGAGCGGCGCGGCGAATCATCACCCGGCCGCTTGCACGGCCTGGCGGCCGTGATGGTGCCGTTCGGCGCAGCAGCCTCGCCGGACCTGACGATCCTCCCAGTGTTTCTCGCGGCAACCACGGCGGGCGTGGCGACCGCGATCGGCTCACTCGTCATCTTCGCCGCGGTGACGATCGCAACAATCGTCGTCCTGACGCTGGCTGCCTGCTTCGGCGGCTACCAGGTCCGCGGCCGCTGGCTCGAGCGCTGGGGCAACGCCTCCACCGCACTCGTGCTGATCGTCATCGGCGCGCTCGTGCTGACCGGGATCCTCTGAGCGCGCCGGCTCAGCGCCGGCACGGAAGCTCTGCCACCTGGGCTCACACGCTGTCGCGGTGGCCACGTCGCGGATCCGTCGTCCTCGCGCCCTCCCTGGCTGCGGGCGTTGGCTTCGCGTTGTGTTCCTCGCCCGCTCGGTCCGCGACCACTGCGGCGAACGACGTGGGGTAGTCCTCAGTCCACCGCCGTCGCCGTCGCAGCGGCAAACGCCTCGAGGCCGCTGCTCCAGCCGTTGGGCGAGCCGACGGCGTCGCGCATCTGCTCCCAGCCGTCGCCGTGGCGCTCAAGGTGGCGATGCTCCAACTCAACGCGAGTGCGCGTCGGGCTCTCGGCGCGGAAGCTCACCTCGAACTCGCTGGCCCTCGCCGGATCGGCCTCGTGCGACCACAGAAGATTGATGTCCCAGCTGACAAGGACGCGGTGCGGTGGCTCGTAGGCGAGAACGCGGCCCCAGTCGGACTCGCCGCCATGGATGTCGCGACCGTACGCTCGGCCGCCGACCCACGGCTCAAGCACCATCTCGGCCAGCGGCGCCGCACCGATCGTGTGCTCGCGAGGCCACCACGAGTCGATGCCGTCCGTAAACACCGAGAACGCCCGCTCGATCCCGACATCCACCACGATCGCGGCGTGAACTACCGTGTCCGTCGCTCCGGTTGTCATTCGATCCTCTCATCCTGTTGTTCGGCGATGGTCTTGAAGGCGTCGAGTGCCTGCGTCCAGAAGCGATCGAAGTAGGCGCGTAGCGCCCCCACCCCCATCGGGTCAAGGCTGTAGATCCGGCGATTGGCGTCCCTGCGGTCATTGACCAGGCCGGCCTGCTTGAGCACGCGCAGGTGCTGCGAGACCGCCGGCCGGCTCACCGGAAGGCCGCGCGCCAACTCACCGACCGCACTTGGCCTCTCGGCCAGGCGTTCGAAGATCGTACGCCGGGTTGGGTCGCCGAGCGCCTGAATGGCCTGTGCGTAAGTTGCCACTTACCGTAAGCTAGCACTTACCGAGTGGCTGTGTCAAGCCCTCCCCCG
>JBEKSK010000278.1:0-3966 GCA_049517155.1 Solirubrobacteraceae bacterium | reverse complement strand
GATCTGCGTCGCGAGCCGGCCCAGCGTCTTGCCCTGGGCGTCGACGACGTACCAGTCCCGCTGGCGGTCCGACGGCTTGGCGACAAAGGTCTTCATGCGCACAAAAAATCAGCCACGCACCAGCGTGGCCGGCCGCGAATCATAGCCCAACCACCATCCTCGCGCCGAGTTGGTCAGCACGCGAGCCCGTGGTCACCGCCTCGCCACGCCACCGTTGCACGGTCCCGCAGGGCACGCGCGCACGCAAGCGAATGAAAAGTCGCCCAGGGGGCGAGCGTTTCATTCCCACTCGATCGTGCCCGGCGGCTTGCTCGTGATGTCGAGCACGACGCGGTTGACGTCGTGCAACTCGCCCATCATCCGCGAGGCGATCTGCTCGAGCAGGTCGTAGGGCAGGCGCGCCCAGTCGGCGGTCATCGCGTCGTCGGAGGTGACCGCTCGGATCACGATCACGCTGCCGTAGGTGCGCTCGTCGCCCTGTACGCCAACGGTGCGGATGTCCGGCAGCACGCAGAAGGACTGCCACAGCTCGCGGTAGAGGCCGGCGCGGCGGATCTCGTCCTGGAGGATGTGGTCGGCGTCGCGCAGCAGGTCGAGCCGTGCCTTGGTCGCCTCGCCACCGACGATGCGGATCGCGAGGCCCGGCCCCGGGAAGGGCTGGCGCCAGACCAGCCGCTCCGGCAGCCCGAGCTGCGCACCCACCGCCCGCACCTCGTCCTTGAACAGCATCCGCAGCGGCTCGACCAGCTCGAAGCTCAGATCGTCCGGAAGGCCGCCGACGTTGTGGTGGGACTTGATCGTCGCCGACCCGCGCCGGCCGCCGGACTCGATCACGTCGGAGTAGAGCGTGCCCTGAACGAGGAAGTGGGCGCCGGCGAGCTTCGCCGCCTCCTCCTCGAACACGCGGATGAACTCGGCGCCGATCAGCTTGCGCTTGGATTCGGGGTCGCTCACGCCGGCGAGGCGCGCGAGGAAGCGCTCCTCGGCGTCCACCGCGACCAACGGCACCTTGAAGGTGTCGCGGAAGGCGGCGACGACCTGCTCGCCCTCGCCCTTGCGCATCAGGCCGTGATCGACGAACACGCAGGTCAGCTGGTCGCCGATCGCGCGGTGCACGAGCAGCGCCGCGACGGAGGAGTCAACGCCGCCGGAGAGGCCGCAGATCGCCCGGCCCTCGCCGACCTGCGCGCGGATCCGCGCGATCTGCTCATCGACGATCGAGGCCGGGCTCCAGGCACGGTCGGCGCCGCAGATCTCCTCGAGGAAGGTCGTGAGGATCTGCTGGCCGAACGGCGTGTGGGCAACCTCGGGGTGAAACTGGATCGCGTAGATCCCCCGCTCGGGGGATTCGAACGCCGCCACCGGCGAGGCGGTCGAGGAGGCGAGCTCGGTGAAGCCCGGTGGCGCGCGCCTGACGGTGTCGCGGTGCGACATCCAGCAGGACTGCTCGTGCGGAAGGCCGCGCAACAGGCGGCCCTCCTCGCGCACGCGAAGCTCCGAGCGCCCGAACTCGCCCACCTCGGCGCGTTCGACGAGCCCGCCGAGTGAGTGTGCGAGCAGCTGCATGCCGTAGCAGATGCCGAGCACCGGAACGCCGAGTTCCAGCAGCGCCAGATCGAGCGCGGGCGCGCCCTCGGCATAGACCGAGGCGGGCCCGCCCGACAGGATCAGTCCCTTCGGCGCGCGCCGCGCCACCTCCTCGGCGCTCACGTCGCTCGCCAAGAGCTCCGAGAACACGCCGCATTCACGCACGCGGCGGGCGATCAGCTGCGAGTACTGGCCGCCGAAGTCGATCACCAGCACCTCGTCGCCCGCGCTGCCCACAGCCGGCTTCAGGGTGGGCTCCGCGGTGCTGACGAGGGTGTCGCTCACGCTGGCGACGCCGCCCGGCCTTCGCAGTTCTCGGATCGACTCTCAGGCATTGACGAGCGCCGAGCCCTTGCCACTCGAACCCATGCCGACGCCCTGGTCGCGCTGCAGCTGCTTGCCCTCGGTCTGCAGGGCCGGCGCCACCATCAGCTCGGCGCGGTTGAACTCGGCAAGGTCCTTGTAGCCGCAGGTCGCCATCGACGTCCGCAGACCGCCGAACAGGTTGAGCGTCCCGTCGTTCTCGTGCGCCGGGCCGATCAGGATCTCCTCGAGCGTCGCGTTCTGATGGGTCGCGACCCGAGCTCCTCGCGGCAGCGTCGGATGGAACGTCGCCATGCCCCAGTGATAGCCGTGACCAGGCGCCTCGAACGCGCGCGCCAGCGGCGAACCGATCATCACCGCGTCGGCGCCGCAGGCGATTGCCTTGGAGATGTCGCCACCGGTGCGCATGCCGCCGTCGGCGATCACCATCGCGTACTCGCCGGTCTCCTTCATGTGCGTCGAGCGGGCGTCCGCGACATCGGCGATCGCCGTCGCCTGCGGCACGCCGATCCCGAGCACGCCGCGCGTGGTGCAGGCGGCACCGGGGCCAACACCGACGAGCACTCCGGCCGCGCCGGTGCGCATCAGGTGAAGGCCCGTGTGGTAGGAGGCGCAGCCGCCGACGATCACCGGCACGTCGAGTTGCGGGATGAACTCCTTGAGGTTCAGCGGCTCGCTGGTCGTGGAGACGTGCTCGCCGGAGACCACGGTGCCCTGGATCACGAGGATGTCGAGACCGGCCTCGAGCGCGATCTCGTAGTAGCGCGAGACACGCTGCGGCGTCAGCGCTGCGGCGCAGACGACACCCTCGGCCTTGATCTCGCGGATGCGCTGCGCGATCAGCTCCTCCTTGACGCCCTCGCGGTAGATCTCCTGCATCTCGCTGGTCGCCTCTTCCTTGCTCAGCGCGGCGATCCGCTCGAGCTGCTCCTCGGCGTCCTCGTAGCGCGTGAAGATGCCTTCGAGGTTGAGCACCGCGAGGCCTCCGAGACGGCCGATCGCACCGGCGGTGGCCGGCGAGACGACGCCGTCCATCGCGCTCGCCAGCAGCGGCAGCTCAAAGCGATAGTCGCCGAGCTTCCAGCTGATGTCGATGTCGTCGGGGTCGCGCGTGCGGCGGGACGGCACGATTGCGATGTCGTCAAACCCGTATGCGCGCCGCGCCTTCTTGCCGCGGCCGATCTCTACTTCCATTGCACGATCCTAGGTCTCGAGGCGGACGAACGGCGGTATGCGAGCCGAGCAACGGCGGCGGCAACCACCTGGAGCGAGCATACCCTCTAGCGAACCCCGGCGGGCGCAACCACTTCGCTCGCAGCGACCGCCGTGAGCAGACGGTCGACCTCGTGCACGTCGAGCAGCCCGGCGCCGAGGCGCCCGGTCGACTCCGCGCCGCAGGCGACGCCAAAGCGCAGGCACTCCTGCGCCGGCTCGCCGCGGTAGTGCGCGGCGACGAAGCCGGCGAGGAACGCGTCCCCGGAGCCCACCGGCGCGACGGATTGCTGCTGCGGCACGGTGACGCGATAGACGCGCGGCGCGCCGTCGACGAGGATCTGCGCGAGGCAGCCGTCGGGCATCGTCATGATCGCCGAGCGCGCACCGAGGGAGACGATCTCGCGCACCGCGCCGACGCGGTCGTCGTCGTCGTTGAACTCATGACCCACCAGCTCCTCGGCCTCGATCACGTTGGGCGAGACGACGTCGGGCTCGGCGCGAACCGCGTTGCGCAGCGCATCGCCGTCGCTGTCGACGACGGTCATCACGTCGAGCTTGCGCACTTCGCGGACGAGCTGCGCGTAGAAGTCCAGCTCGAGCCCGCGCGGCAGCGAGCCGGCGAACACGACGATCGCCGCGCCGCGCGCGAGGTACAGCAGCTTCTCGCGGAACAGCTCGATCTCGTCGGGCTCGACGCGCGGGCCCTGCTCGTTGATCTCGGTCTGCTCACCGGTTGTCGGATCGAGCACCGAGGTGTTGGTCCGCGACTCCTCGCGTATGCGGACGAAGTCGTGCAGGATCGATTCCTCGCCGAGCTGCGCGACGATCTGGGTCCCCGTC
>JBEKSK010000277.1:0-3967 GCA_049517155.1 Solirubrobacteraceae bacterium | reverse complement strand
AGGTAATGCGGCTCCGTGTACCGCTCGCCCGCGAGCGCCTTGTCGGCGATCTCGCCGGCGCTGCCGTGCGCGTAGGGGTTGTAGGTGCTCGGGCCCGACGGCGTCCACTCGAGAAACGCCCGCCCGGCGCGCTGCGCGGCGGCGCGTGCGTGCTCGCGCAGCAGCGCGTCGCCCTTGGGATCGACGATCACCGCGCCGAGGCCCTGCTCGATCGCCCGGCCGACGATCAGCGCCTCGGTGACGGTCTTGCCCGACCCCGTCGCGCCGACGATCAGCGTGTGGCTCCCGCTGGTCCCCCCGAGCGGGATCGCAACGGGGCGCCGCCCCGCGTCAGAGCCGATCACGATCGCGCCGCCGGGCGCGCGCGTCCACGAACCGCACCGCCAGGCGAGCAGCGACCCGACGGCGCAGCCGAACGCGGGCCAGCCCGCGAACGGCAGCAAGACCATCGCGACGGCGAGCCCGGCCGTCCAGGCCACGCGCGCGAAACGGATGTACAGCAGCACTGCGAGCCCGCAGGCGGGCGCACTCCAGTAGGTGAGCACGATGGCTCCTGCCTTTCTTCATATACCGCGGCTACGCCGCGGGGGATGGACCGGTGGCGCAGGCGCCACCGTTGCGAAACTTCAGGCGGGTGGGTCGAGGCGGTAGCCGACGCCCCAAACGGTCACGAGCATCGGGCCGTGGCGCCCAAGCCGCCGGCGCAGTCGTGTCGCGTGTCGCTCGAGCGTCCGGCTGCGCGCGCGAGCGTCGCCGGCGTCCCAGCAGCTGCGCAGCAGCTCGGCCTTTGTGAACACGCGGCCCGGCGCGCCGGCCAGGCAGCACAGCAGCGCGAACTCGCGTCTTGGCACGTGAACTTCGACGCCGTCAAAGCTCACGCTGCGAGCGACGGGGTCGAGCAGGAGTGGACCGGCGCTCCAGCGGGTCTCGGCGCGGCGCGCAAGAGCGCGCACGTGGGCCGCCAGCTCGGACGCGCGGGGCGCTCCAGCGAGCGCGACGTCGGCGCCGGCGTCGAGCGCGCTCGCAAGCTCGGCACGCCGCAGTGCGACGACCACGACCGCGGCGCCGGGGTTCGCGGCGCGCAGGGAGGCGATTGCACCGAGGTCGGCCGTGACGATCACCGAGCCGATCGCGTGCGCGCCGGCCGAGCGCTCGAGTGCTCGTCGCAGCGAGCGATCGGCCGCGGTCGTCACTCGCGGACGGGCGAGCGACCGGTCGGGCGCGATCAGGGCAGCTCGACCTCGCGTGGCGCGATCCCCAGTCCCTCGCGAGCGATCAGCGCGAGCGTGTCGCTGTGCACCCAGGGATTTGGCCGGGCGCCCGGGCTTGACGGCAGCAGGCCGACACGACGGGCGAGCCAGCTGGTCTCGCCCGAGCCGTTGCCGCGGCGGTCGTGCTTGACACGCCCGCATGAGATCGCGATCGCGCTGAAACTGCGGCCCTGCTCGCGGACCGCATCGAGCACCGCCTCGCGCAGCCGGCGGTTCAGCACGATCGGGCTCGCCTCGATCCGCCGCAGTTCGACCGCCAGCGCCGAGACCGAAATTGTGCGGTCGCGGCGGTAGCGCGCGACGGCGCAGCGGGTCATCTCGCAGACAGGTTCATAGGACTCAAGCGCGCCGACCACCTCGCGCGCACTGAGCATCGCCAGGCCGCCTCGCCCGCGCGGCTCTCGATGCCAGCGCAGCTGGGACGGCGTCCCGGTCGCGCGCAGGAAGTAGCGCCCCCCGGCGGAGTCCGTCAGCACCTCGGGCCGGAAGCTCCCGCTCCCCGTAGCGCCATGATCGCCCTCTCCCGCCGCGCCGAAGTCCGTGGCGGCAAGGCGCCGCGCCGCCCGCCACGGGTCGGCGAGGAACTGGCGGCAGACAAGCCACGCATTGGCGTCGGGCTCATCGCTCGACAGGTGCGCAAGCAGCCGGGCGTCGGCTCCGTCGGCCTCGCATCGATCGACCAGCAGCCGCGATCCGCCCGCGCCGTCGAGGATCACCAGCTCGCGCGGCCCGTCGTCGGTGTGGTAGCGGTCACAGGCGGTCGTGGTCATCTCGAGCTTCCCCCAGTCATGTGGACGGCTTGCGTGCCGCCTTGACCGACGGACAGGGCGAGAACGGACCGGCCGTCGTGTGTGAGCGCCGGAAAGTGCGAGGAGACGTGGGCGGCGGACCGCGGACGGAGGTGGCCACGGACGTGGCGGGCTGGGAATCGCGGACTGCTGGACGGGACGGGGCGTGGCGGATGGAACGCGGCGGGACGGTTCGGGCGGACGTGGCGGTGCGTGGCGGTGTGTGGCGGACGAGGCGCGGCGGCGGGCCGGGACGCGGCAGATGTAAGGCGGCGCCGGGACGGGCTGAGCTGGGACGAGCGGTTTGGGGGACCGGCGCTGGGCGGGGCGAGGGCGGAGCGAGGGCGGTGAAGGCGAGGGTGGAGGTGATGAGGAGGGGTGCCCGAAGCTAGCGTGCCGATGCGTCGGCGATCCGCGCTTGGCGGGGGCGACTGCGCTCAGCGCCAGGGCGGCTTCGTGGCGCCCGGGTTCGGTTCAGGGGGCAACTGCGCGAACGAGACCCGCAACGGGTTCCACGTCTCATCGCCGCGCAGCGACGGCGGCACGAGCGGTACCCGCCAGGCGTGCAGCAGGCCATGGTGCAGATCCTCCTCTGCGGCGAAGTGGATGCCGGCGCGGCCGCCCCTCTCCCATGCCGACGGCTCGACGCCGATCTGCGCGAGGGTGGCCGACAGCACCGCGTCGGCCGCAGCCACCCGCGCGAGCGCCTGCGCACGGTCGCCGCAGACGATGACCACCACGGGCGGCCGCCCGGCCCGCCGATAGCGCTCCACCGATCGCCACCAGCCGGCGAGCAGGTGGTCGTAGGCCTCGAGCCAGGCGGGCTGATCACCGGCGTCCGCGACGACGAGCAGGTCGCAGCGCTCGGCCGGCGCGGCGGCGCTGCGCAGACTTGCGACCGCGCTCGGACGCACGGCGGCGAAGCGTTCGACCGGCGCCCGCGAGCCGTCACGGGCGGTGGCGAGGAAGTCGCGAGCGCGCAGTGTGGTGCACGCGTCGAGCCCGCTGCGCTCGCGCAGGCCCGGCACGATCGCCGCCCGTCCCGGGCCGAGCACTTCGACCAGCGAGTCACCCGCGCGGGCTTCGAGCGCCAGCAGCCAGCCGACGATGTGCACGTCGGCCCGCAGGCCGGGCAGCGCGTCCGGCCGCAACTCTGGCGCACGGCGGGCTTCGAGCCCGAGCAGGTCGATCGCCGCCTGCGTCGGCGCGCAGCAGAGCGGCGTCCCGCCGCCGTCCTCGCGATGCAATTGGAAGCGGGCGAGCAGGCCGGCGTCCGCGAGGCGCTTGAGCTGACGCTGCGTGACGGTGAGCGAGCTCTCCGGGTGCAGTCGCCTGTGGATCTGGCTGCTGAGCGCGATCCGCGCCCCGGCCAGCCAGACGAGCAGCTCGCGGTCTGCTGGAGCGAGGCGCCCAGCGCGCGCCGGCGCCGCCACGGCCAGGAGCCGCAGCCGAGCCGCCCCGTCAAGCGCCAGCAGCTCCCGGTAGCTCGCCGGCGGTGGCGACGGCGGCGCCGCAGTCGCCCCCGGCTGCGCCGCCGCGGGGGGCGGCTGCGACAGCGCCGGTGCTTTCGGGCGAGCGAAGAGATCGGGCGGCGGCGCGGGGTCGCGTAGCTCGCGCCCGCCGCGCGCGTGCTGCGCGCGAGTGTGCCAGTCGATCCGCTCGCGGTCGAGGGAGAGCGGGATCGTCGTGGCGATGAACGGCCGCTCGCGGCCGCCCGGTGTGGTCCAGCTGGCCAGCGCGGTGTGGCGCGGAAGGTGTAGCCGGACGTCCGGGGAGAACAGCCGCGCGAGCTGCTCGTCGCCGCCCCTGATCTGGTCGGAGAACTCCGACATCAGCAGCGCGGAGACGCTTCGCGCGTCGGCCGCTGAGGCGGTCGCGAAGAGCACGCGATGAGCGAACAGCGCGTCG
>JBEKSK010000276.1:0-3987 GCA_049517155.1 Solirubrobacteraceae bacterium | reverse complement strand
GAGCTCGAGCGTGATCGTGAGCGGCGGGACCGGCGGGCTCGGTGCCGCCGTCACCGCCACGCTGCTCGAAGCGGGCTGGCAGGTGGTCGTGCCCTATGTCGACGAGCGCGAGCTCGAGCGGGTGGAGCGCCACCCGCGCCTCGAGCTCGTCGCCGCTGACCTGTTCGAGGCGGCCGCGGCGGCGAGCGTCGTGGCGGCCGCCGGCGGGCGCCTTGGCGCGCTCGTCAACCTCGTCGGCGGCTTCGCCTCCGGCGGCCGGGTGCACGAGACGCCGGTCGAGGATTTCGAGGAGCAGTTCCGGCTCAACCTGCGCCCCGCCTACCTGCTCTGCCAGGCGGCGCTGCCGCGCATGATCGAGGCGGGCGGTGGCTCGATCGTCTGCGTCTCGACGCGGGCGGCGCTGCAGCCGTTCTCCGGCGCCGCCGGCTATATCGCCTCGAAGGCCGCGGTGCTGGCGTTCGTCGACGCGCTGGCCGCCGAGTACACGCAAGATGGCGTACGCGCAAACGCTATTCTGCCGAGCGTGATCGACACGCCCGGCAACCGCGCCTCCCAGCCCGACGCCGACCATTCGCGTTGGGTGGCGCCTGAGCAGATCGCGCAGGTCATCGCGTTCCTGTGCTCGGAGAGCTCGTCGGTGACGAGCGGCGCCCACATCCCCGTCTACGGGCGCGCTTGAAGGGCCCGGCGCTGACCGTCGACGTCGTCGCGCTCACGGGCGCGCCGCCGGCGCGCCGCGTGCTGCTGGTCCAGCGCGGCGGCGATCCGTTCGCCGGCACCTGGGCACTGCCCGGCGGCTTCGTCGAAGGCGGCGAGCGCGTGATCGGCGCCGCCGCGCGCGAGCTGGTCGAGGAGACGGGGATCGAGGCCGGGCCGCTCGAGTTGTTCGGGATCTACGACACCCCCGGCCGGGACCCGCGCGGGCCGACCGTGTCGGTCGTCTACCTGCTGCGCGTGGACGGCGAACCGGCAGCGCGCGGCGGCGACGATGCCAGCGACGCCCGCTGGTTCGGGGCCGATGCGCTGCCGCCGCTTGCGTTCGATCACTCGCAGGTGATCGCCGACGCGCTCAGCCGCTCAGCGCGCGACCCGCGAAGCTGAGCATCTGCGCGAGGTGGAGCTCGATCGGGGCGAACGCGTGCGCGCCGGGATAGACGGCGCTCTGCGCCTGCGCGCCGGCGGCGCGCATCGCGGCCGCCCACGGCGCGTCGAGCGCGGTGTCCACGACGGTGTCCTGGGCGCCGCCCCAGACGAACGCGTGCAGCGGCAGGTGGCGTAGCAGCGGCCGGTCGGCGGCGAGCTCGCCGGAGAGGTTGGCGAACTGGCCCTCCCAGCTCTCGACGACCGAATAGCTTCGAAGCTGCTCGAGCGCCACGTTCATCGCGCCGAAACCGCCCATCGAGTAGCCGGCGATCGCGCGCGCGGCGCGGGTCGGGATCGTGCGCAGCACGGCGTCGGTCAGGCGCTGCACCTCCGCGATGTAGCTGTAGTAGCGCGGGCCGGCGGTGTTCAGCCAGTTCTGCGGCGACGGCGCGCCCTGCAACATCACCGCGATCAGCGGCTTGACCGTGTGCGTGGCGATCAGGCGGTCGAGGGTCGGCGCGATGCCGAGCCGCAGGAAGGAGCCGGCGGGCTGGTCCTCGCCGTGGAGCAGGTAGAGAACCGGGTAGCGGCGCGTCGCGCTCGCGTGGTAGCCCGGCGGCAGATAGACGAGATAGCGGTCGCGCCAGCCGAGCGCCGACGAGGGATAGGTGATCGAGGCGATCGTGGCGCCGGCGGCGTCGGTCGAGATCGTGACCGGCCGCGGCAGCGCCGCGGGAAGGGCGCCGAGCGGCGGCGTCAGGTGGGCCACCGTGTCAGCCAGGAGCGCGGCCGGCGAGGCGGCGGCGAACGCGCTGCTCAGCGCGAAGTCCAGGCGCACCGGCGCCAGCACCGCCGTGGAGGCGGCGGGCGCGGGGGCGGCGATGCCGCTGCTGACGACGAACGTGCCGGCGGCGAGCGCCACGAGCAGCGCGAGGCGGGCGAGACGCAGCGGTCTGGGCAGCGAGCGCGGCCGCGGCCGCCCGAGCACGCGCGCCGACGGCCGCACGATCGCGCGCGCCGAGGGCAGCTCGATCAGCGGCAGTGACGGCACCCAGGCAGCGGGGCCCGCCTCGACCGCGGGCGCCAGAGCCGGCCACGCCCAGTCGGGTGAGCTCTCGAGCCAGCTCGGTGCACTTCTGGAAACCACAGCGCCCATTCAACTGGGGTCGGCCCGAACCGCCAACCACTGCACCCCCGCTCGCACGCGGCAACTTTCGTTGCGCCGTGTTTGGCGGCGCGCAGCGCCGCCAAACACCCCCTGCGCAGGCGGCTGGCCGCCGGAGCGCCATCAAAAGCGGCGAGGGCTACTCGCTTGCGATCGCCGCGAGGATGTCGACGCGGGCGGCGCGGCGGGCCGGCCAGGCGGCCGCGACGAGGCCCGCGACGCCCGCGAGGACGAACAGGACGAGCACCGTCACGACCGGGATCACGAGTACGAAGCCCGATCCCTGAAGGGCTGTCGCGGCGAGGATCAGGGCCAGCACGATGCCCAGCGCGATCCCGAGGATGCCGCCGATCAGGGCGGTGATCAGCGACTCGTAGCGGATCATCTGGCGCACCTGTCGCCGTGTCGTGCCGATCGCGCGCAGCATCCCCAGCTCGCGCGTGCGTTCGAAGATCGAGAGGACGAGCGTGTTGACGATCCCGAACAGCGAGACGATCACCGACAGCGCCAGCAGCACGTAGATCAGCGCGAGCAGGCTGTCGACCTGCTTGGCGAGCGAGTTCTTGAACTGCGCGGCGGTCTGGGACTCCGCCTGGGGGAAGCGGGCGGCGAGGATCGCATTGACGCGCGGCTGCACCTGCGAGTTGGTCGCGCCGGGGCGGAAGCTGACGAAGTCGAGCGCGTCGACGCGCTGGGAGAAGGCGGTGCGGGCAAGCGCCAGCGTGATCGTGAGGTCGGCGAGCAGGCGCGCGTTGTCGGTCGCGATGCCGCGCACCTCGAGGTGGATGCGGGCACCGGAGGCCGTCAGCACCGAGAGCGTCTGACCGACCTTCAGGTGGTTGGCCGTCGCGAAGCTCTTGGTCAGGACCGTGCCCGTCGTGCCAAGGCCGTCAAGCGTGGCGTCGCTGCCGCGGTCCCAGTCGATCCGGTAGACGGCGGAGAAGCTCGCCGGGTCAAGGGCGGTGATCGTCTGGTTGCCCTTGAGGTGGTTGACCCTGCCCTGCGTGAAGGCGATCGGAGTGACCTGCGCGACGCCCGCGACGGCGCGCAGCGCGGCGGGGATCCCGGTCGGGATGCCGGTGTTGCCGGCGGTGGCGGAGTTCTGGACGATCAGGTTGCCGGCGAAGGAGGCGTCGATCGCCTGGTTGATCGACGCCTTCGTCCCGGCCGCGAGGATCGAGATCAGGCTGACCAGCGCGAGGCCGATCATCAGCGCCGCCGCCGTCACCGCGGTGCGGCCGGGATGGCGGATCGTGTTGTCGCGCGCGAGGCGCGCGGTGATGCCGCGCCAGGCGAGCGGCTTGGCCAGCACGTGCGCGAGGCCGACGACGGCGGTGGCGAGAACCCTGCCGATGCGCCGGCGCGAGGCCGGCACGCGCAGCGCGAGGACGAGCGCCACGACGATCACGATCGTCGCGATCCCGGCGCCGCTGCTCGCGAGCAGCGCCAGGCGCACGAGCAGGTAGACGACGACCAGCGCGAGGACGATCCGCCGGCGGCGGGGGCTGCGGTGCGGGCGCTCCAGGGCAACCCCCTCGCGCATCGCCGCGATCGGCGTCACGCGCGCGGCCCGCAGCGCCGGCAAGAGGCCCGCGAGCACGGTCACGGCGGTGCCGGCCAGCAGCGAGACCCAGATCGTGCGGAACTCGACGACGGTGCCGCTGTCGGGCAGGTCGGCGCCGAAGGCCTTGAACAGCTGGTCGAGCCCGGGTGCCAGGGCGAAGCCCGCGAGCAGGCCG
>JBEKSK010000275.1:0-6285 GCA_049517155.1 Solirubrobacteraceae bacterium | reverse complement strand
TCTGCGTATTGACCGGAACGATCGTGTGCCTAAGACTCCCGGCTCGTTGGAAGCAGGCGGCAGGGTCGTCCAGCGCCTGCGGCTCTCGCCTTTATGACAGGAGCACGAATGAAGCGATTTGCATCGATTGTCGCGGCGGGGGGCGTCGCCTTGGGCGCAGCCGGCGCGTTGGGCGCGAGGGCGGCAACCACGAACACCCCAGGGGCGGGGATCATCCACGTCTACCTCGCCGGCTCACTGGGCGCCAGCAGCCAGGCGATCGTTATCACTGGGGCGTTCGGCGACGCCGGACGATTCACCGAGGCGGCGCCAAAGAGCAAGGTAGTCCTCAGCAAGGGGTCCCTCACGGTTGACGACTCGAAGGGCGCGACCCGTGAGAGCGATCTGTTTGCGCACCTGTCGAGCATCGTCAATCCCACCACCTGTGCGCTCTCTGTGTCCTACACGGCATCCGCGACACTCAAGGACGGTACCGGCGCCTACCGCGGCATCACCGGCGCAGTCCAGGTCAACACAACCGACGCCGGAGTATTCCCTCGCCTTGCCAGCGGAAAGTGCAACCTGGCCAACAGCGCCACGCCGATCGGCTTCGTCTCGCTAGCACAAGGCTCAGGCCGCGTCTCCTTCAAATAGGCCGACGAGGCCAGCGAGCCGTCTGTGCTGGGCGAACAGCCATCGTACGCGATCGCGGACGACTCGCTGCTGCTCTGAGGAAAGCGACACTCCCCGCGCCCGCTCGCTCCGGCAGAAGCGAAAGATCGCACGTCGTCGAGGGAGAGCGCTCGCGTCTGAAGCGATACCTCACCACACGCGAAAACGCCCGTTTTACCTGCAAATAGGCCACATGCGACTCCACCGTCCGAATTCGCGTTTCACGGAGTTTGCGTGCGTTTCACGGGAGTTCGGGCCACTGGAGCCCGCCAGTGACCCATTCGGCAACGTCCACCGCACACGCTTCGCCACGCTGACCAACGTGCGGAAGTAGCGGCCCGGGGTGGCTGGATTGCGCGCCTCCTTCCGCCATGGAAACGGGCGTCTCGAGCGGGCCGGCCGACCTGCTGCTCCTCGTCCAACTCAAGCGTGCGGCGCGAGCGCGAGCAGGCGCTCGCAAGTCGAGCAAACGAATCCGCCGTGACCTGGCGTGGCGGTGACGTGCTAGTCGATCTGGGCGATCATCAGGACGTAGCCGTCGGGGTCTGTGACGCGCATCTCTTCGCGTGGGCCGGGGCTGCCGTCGTTGATCTCGCTTGCGTCGATCCCGGCCGCGAGGAGCTGGTCGCGGAGCGCCGCGAGGTCGTGCGAGTAGAGGTAGAACTCGACGCGCTGGTGGTCGGGGTCGCTCGGTCCGTAGGTGCCTTCGAACATGATCTCCGCGTCGCCGCTCTGGAGGGACGCCCACGAGATGCGGTCCTTGTACTTCGCCGTGTCCTGCACCGTGAACCCGAGGTGGCGGTAGAAGGCGACCGAAGCCTCCACATCGACGACCCGAACAAACGGGACCAGCCGGTTGATTTGATGCTCGGGCGAATTCATCGTGTCGATTGTTGCGCGATTCGGATCCGGGAGTACGCTGCGTCAAGTGGATCATGAGCAGCAGGTGCGCGAGACTTGGGCCGCATTATCGAGCGGTGATTTCGAGACGGTCGAGGCGCACTTCGCGTGGGACGCGAAGTGGCGCGCCGTCGAGGACGGGGAGTGGAACTGCGAGGACCGCACGCAGATCCTCAGAGTGATGCGGGAGAATCGTGCGCGGCGCGTTCTCGAAGGCGACATCGAGGAAGTCTTCGACGTTGGCGCGCGCGTCGTAGTGGCGTTTCGACCAGCCCACCAAGACCCCGATGTTGGTGGATGGCCGCTGGACAACGGCATCAGGTACATGGTGCTCAGCCTTGACAACGGCCTCTTTACGGAGATGAAGGGCTGCTTGAACCGCCAGGTCGCGCTCGACTACGCCGCCGCATAAACGCTCGCCCCGCACCCTCCGACGACTATCCCCTCGGGCTACTGCCTCGCGCGTGCTTGCGGCACTCTCGGCGCCGACAGCGACCACATGCGCATCGGACGACCAGCAAGTAGTCCCCGACGGCCTCGGGGGCGCTGCTGGTTCGATGACCAAGCGAGCGTCTCGGTCACCTCGTCCCAGGTGACCGCCTCGCGCGAAACGCGATCATCCAATGTTGCGTCCGTGGCGCGTCGTGGTACCGCCGGTGATCAGTCGATTTACTCGAGTGGGCGGCGGTGCCGCGGCTCGTACAAGGCGAGCTCGCTGCCGTCCGGAAGCTCGAGCGCGGTTATGAGACCCCAACCCGCGTCGACTATAGGCCGCGTGAACTTGACCCCTTTGGTTTCGAGTTCTGCGACGGTGGCGTGAACGTCGTCGCACATGAGGTGGAGCTCGTGGTGAGTCTCCCCGTCGGTCGGGTGGGCGGCCAGTTCGGCGGGCGGCAGCGCGAAGATCAGCCACCCACCGCCTGCATCGACCGACGGGAATCCCAGAACGTCGCGACAGAACGCGCGCACTCTTTCCGTGTCCTTAGTGAAGATGATCGCGTGAGCGCCAGTGATCATGGCTGCGCAAGGCTATCTCGATGGGCTCTCGCCCGAGCAATTCTGTAGAGAGTAACTCGCCGCCGGCGACCTTAGGGCCGCGCACGGCGTCCCCGCGCGGCCTAGCGACAACGGTCGGCTAGCACGCACACGAGACACCCTGCTCCCACAAAATGCAGTCACGCGCCACCCTCCGCATCAGGCGCCCCCAAAGCGCGACATGCGAGCGTCTGCTCGGCATCTCGCCAGACGCACGCATTGGACGAACTGCAGGTCAGACGGTCGGCGCCGCGCGCGCTTCTGCATCGCCTACTCAAGCGGGCGTGATCTGACGCTCCCGTCGCGCGCTTGCAAATCGTCCGCTGCAGAACAGATGTGGAGGGCTGTCGGTAGTTCTGCTTTCTGCGGGGTGTGGCGTGGCGTGAAGGTGCCGGGTCGTTGCGTCGGGTGAGCTATGGAGCCCAGTCGTCTCGCGCGGGCGTGACCTGAAGCTCGTGCGTCATCGCGCGAGGGCTTTGCGCAGCGAGGTAGGCAACCGCGTCGGCAAGGCTGCCCGGATCGGCAGTGGCCAGGTCATCGCCACCTGAGCGGTCGATACTCGCGTCGACGATCAGCAGCGCGACGTGTATCTCTTGCTCGCGCAGCTCGGAGGCAGCGGCCTGGGTGAGGGCGCGTACCGCGAACGCGCCGGCCGCCCACGGCCCACGCCCGGGCATTCCACGGCGCGCGGAACCACCGGTGACTTGGATGATCGTGGATGGTCCACCCTGCGCGCTCATGAAGCTGGCGCACGCACTGAGGAAACCGAACGCGCCGCGCGCCGGCAACGTCGCCCAATCGTCGAAGCTCGTTGGTGCCGCGCGTGCGAGCGGGCCTCCGCCGAACGGACCCGATCGTTTGCCGCCGTAGGGAGACGCGGCGTTGACCGCGAGGTCAACGCGGCCGTGATGCGCACCGAGGTGCTGCAGGGCAGCAAGGACGGCTGCCTGATCGGTTACGTCGACATCGAGCGCCTCAGCACCGGCGTTGCGTACCTTCGCGAGCGTCTCGGGGGAGCGCGCGGCGCCTGCGACCGTCCAGCCGTCGCTCAGCAGGCGCTCAATGACAGCGAAACCGAGATTCCGCGCGCCGATGACCAAAGCAGTCGGCATCAGATCCGCCCTACTGTCAGCGCTGGGACAGGCCCGCCAAAGTACGGCGTCGTGTGCCCCGCGCTCTGATCCCTCACTGCGGCAGGTCCGTGGTCACTCACGATGCCGCCTCGTTGGTCCCACTGTCTACCGCAGCCCCGGCTGAGCGTCGTGAACGCTGCTCTTCCAAGAAGGCCAGGTTCGCTTGGCCGACCTGCGCTCCCTTCGAGCTCCAGTCTTCGTAGACCTCTTGGATGTTGGCGACACGTATGTTCAAGAAGCTGCTGATCGTGTTGGGATCGGGCGTAGTGAGAGTCACGGTTGGCTTGTCGTCGGTTGGGGCACCGCCCGTGTTGATGATGATCCAGCCGTTCGCGAGCGCGACGATCGCGGGCTCGCTAGCGGAGACGACTTCGCCGCCGAGGACATCCGCGTAGAAGCGTCGCGAGCGAGCGATGTCCTCCGACACGATGAAGTGGGTGAGCAGGATGCCCGTTTCAGGGGCAGGGAACGTCGGCATTTCAGTCTCCTTTTGTCACTCGGGCGTTGCTCTATCCCGCGACCGCGCCTGGGGGCAATACCCCCGTGGGTCTGTGAAGCGGCGATTGGTCCGGGTCAATTGGCCGCCGGCGCGGTCACGAAGCGCTGGATTGCTTCGTATGCCTGGTCCTGAATCCTGGCGTCGTGGAGTTGAGGAATGATCTCGGCTTGGTCGATGACCGGGCCAGTGATCGTTTTGGCTGCGCTCGCGTAGAAGACGCCGCTCTGCAGTGATGTGTCCGTTACGGCGTCGACCAGGCGCTTTGCGCCGATGTCGAGCTTGTGCCCGATCCCCAATGCCGGCGCAACGTAAGGAAGCAGGATGCGGTTGGCGATGATGCGGAGAAGCGCCGGCTGGTCGCGCAGCGCCTCGGTCCCAGCCGTGTTTCCGGGCGACATGGTGATGAACCTGAGCTCGGGATGCTTCCGCGCCATGCTGGCCATCCACAGCGCCCCGAGGTACTTGACTTGACCGTAGGCGAGCATCACGTTGAACTTGTGCCCGGCGAAGAGCGAGCCGTCGATCACCGAAGCGAACTCGTCGGCACTGGAGCTCGAAAACGTCGGCCGCGGGATCCGCATCTTCGGCACCCCGCGCGCGGCTTCGCTGCCGCTGAGCACAGCAACCTCCGTGAGTGTCCCGGCGGAGATCAGCTCCTCGAGGAGGACGACGTGCCCGAGCAGGTTCTGCGCGAACATCTCGGTGACGCCATCCTGCGTCAGCGAGGCAGGTGTCGGGCCGCCGGTCCCGCCGGCATTCATTGCGACGGCGTTGAGCGGACGGGTGATCCCAGCCGCGGCGGCTCTCACGGATGTCATGTCTGAGAGGTCGATGATCACAACCTCGAAGATCGAGCGTCCCGTGACCTGTTGCAGCTCGCTCTTGGCGCGTTCAGCCTTGGCTGGGTTTCGGCAGCCGAGGTAGATCCGGTCAAAGTCCTCGCGAAGCGCCAGTTGCCTCGCCAGTTCCTTCCCGAGCCCCGTGTTGGCGCCTGTGATGAGAGCGCTCTTCGCGCGTTGCTCGGTCATTGGTCTCCACTCATTGAGTTAGCCAGCTTGCTTGACGATGATACAGACTCAAGCTACTGTGGAGTCGTGGAGCAAACGAAGACAGTCGGGCGCGGGTCCGGGAAGCGGGAGCGACTGGTCGAGGGCGCGCAGCGTGCGTTCTACGAGCAGGGGGTCGAGCGCACGACGCTTGCCGATGTCGCGGCGCGGGCGGATGTACCGCTGGGGAACGTCTACTACTACTTCAAGACCAAGGATCAGCTGGTTGAAGCGGCGCTTGAGGCGCACTCTGATGCCATCCACGAGATGCTTCGGAACGCCGAGCGGCATCGCACGCCGCGCGCTCGGCTGAAGGCGATGGTGCGGGCGTTCGGCGAGCAACGCGACGTCGTCGCCCAGCGTGGCTGCCCGGTCGGCACGCTCTGTTCAGAGCTCGATAAGCGCGACGACGAGCTCGTCGGCGGCGCACGGGCGGCGCTGATGGTTCCAATCGACTGGGCCGAGCGAGAGTTCCGTGAGGCCGGGAGACGCGACGCCCGCGACCTGGCGGTAGGTCTGTTCGCGGCCTATCAGGGCATCGCGCTGATCGCGAACACATTGCGTGATCCATCGTTGATCACCCGCGAAACGCGTCGACTCGAGCGCTGGATCGACTCGCTCACCTGACCCCGCGGCGCTTGCCGTGATCGACGATCTCCTCCACCCAACGAACAGGGAGCACCCTTCAATGAACTCAAGCCTCCACGGCCGAACGGCTCTGGTCACCGGAGCGGGCCGCGGGATCGGCCGCGGGATCGCGCTCGGCCTCGCGCAATCCGGAGCGCGCGTTGGACTCCTCGCCCGGACCGGCCATGAGATCGATGACGCCTGCGCCGAGATCCACGACGCCGGCGGCACCGCGGTGGCGCTCGCGGCGGATGTGAGCGACCCCGAGCAGACGCGCATCGCGGTTGAACGGCTCGTCGACGAGTTCGGTCACGTTGAGCTGCTAGTCAACAACGCCGCGGTCGTGTGGCCGCTCGGCCCGACTCAGGACGTCGATCCCGCCGCGCTCGCCGCT
>JBEKSK010000274.1:0-3998 GCA_049517155.1 Solirubrobacteraceae bacterium | reverse complement strand
TGGTGGCGAGCTTGTCGAAACCCAGGTCACCGGCACGCTTTCGAGCGCAGACGGCACCGTTTTGCGTGGATGGGCGCTCTCCGGTGAGGGCATATCCTGGGAAGCCTTATGGGACGTCGCCGACGACGTTATCGCAGGCAATCTCGTCCATCTTCTGCCCAGCTACCGCAGCGCCGAGATGGAGCTATACGCCGTGTTCGCGCCTGGAAAACCGGTGCCGCCGCGGATCCGCCTCTTCGTTGATCATCTTGTACGGGTGTTCGGCCAACTCGAGCAAAAGCTCGCCACTATGGCGCTCTGATCGGCGCGCCGTTCACTTCCGATCGGCGCCCGAGTGAACCTGCGGGACGGCACGGTCGTACACTCCTGTTGGGGTCGCGGCGCCATCATCGGCGATGACGTGTCGATCGGCCATAAGGCGTTGATAAGTCGCTTCGCCACCCCTTTTGTGGATTGCCGCTGGTATCGCCAATGGCAACGCGGTGAGCGGCTGCCGCCAAACGTGAGCGCCGATCCGCCATGAGCCACCAAACTCGACCGACAGCGCTACGCTGATGTCCAGACCTCGGAATGTCCGGGTACTCAATCGCACCGCGAGATGCAGCGGATTCGCCAACCTCGCTGCGATCGTCGGCGATTGGTGCGTCCGCCCGAGCTTCGTCTCGATAAAACAAACAGGACTTGTTACCGGAAAGTGCACGGAGATGCTTCCGCCTGGCGCAAAGAACCTTTCCGCCGCCCTGCGTTTCCGAGCCCCGCTGACGGGAATACCTCTGCGCCGACGAGGCACGTGCTGCCGAACAAGCGGAGGACCAAATGATCATTCAAAACGAGGCTATGATTACCGATGCAGTCTGTGCGGACATGGCCGCCAGCCCGAATGAACGCCTGCGCGAGGTGATGGACGCCCTCGTGCGGCACCTCCATGCTTTCGTACGGGAAGTGCGTCCGACCGAGGAGGAATGGGACGAGGGTTTGGCCTTTGTCACCGCCCTCGGCCAAGCCACCAACGCCTCACACAACGAGACCATCCTGGCTGCCGACATCCTGGGCCTCAGCACGCTCGTCGGCATGCAGAACAATCCCACCTGGGGCGGCGAGACGGCCGCCGCGCTGCTCGGACCCTTCTGGCGTCTTAACTCTCCCGAGCTGCCCCTCGGCGCGTCGATCGCCCGGGACGGGACGCCCGGCATGCCGGTGCAGGTGAGCGGTCGGGTGATCCGCGCGGGCCAGCCGATCGGCGGCGCCGTGGTTGACATCTGGCAGGCCGATCCGCGTGGGATGTACGACAACCAGATCGAAGGTCTCGAGGATATGAACCTGCGCGGCCGGTTCAGGACCGACGCCGACGGCCGCTTCCATTTCCGCTCCGTCCGTCCCGCCGGCTACCCGGTGCCCACGCACGGTCCCGCGGGCAAACTGCTACGGGCGCAACGCCGCTCGCCGTTCCGCCCCGCGCACATCCACTTCATGGTCTCGGCGCCGGGATGCAAGACGCTGATCACCCAGGTGTTCGTCGACGACGCTGAGCATCTGCAGAACGACGTCACCTTCGGCGTGACCCCCAGCCTAATCGGCCGCTTCGAGCGTCACGACACACTGGACGGCGCACCCGAGGGGTTCACGGTCCCCTGGTGCTCGCTGGTCTACGACCTGTCGCTCGCCCACGGTGAAAGCCGTCTCCCAACTCCTCCCATCCAATGAGGCCGCCATGTCCTTCGTTACAAGCCCCTTAGCCCAGAAGACAGCCGTCATCCTTGGCGGTACCGGCGGGATCGGCCTCGCGGTCGCCCAATTGTTCGCGCAGGCGGGCGCCGCTGTCGCCGTCGTCGCCAGTCGCGATCTTGCCAAGGCGCAAAGCGTCGCGGCGACGCTGGAAGGCGCGGACCATCGCGGTTACGCATGCCGCATCGATGTCGCAACAGAACTCGTCACTCTCGCGGAATCCATCAAGGCCGACATGGGCGACGCGACCATACTGGTGAATTGCGCTGGTTTCACCCGCGCCATTCCCCATGCCGACTTGGATGCGCTGGACGACGAGACCTTCGACCGCATCCTGACCGTCAACACCCGCGCCGCATTCTCCACCGTCCGCGCCTTCGCACCGCAGTTGCGCGCCAGCGGTGACGGGCTGGTGGTGCAGCTTTCCTCGATCGCCGCGACCACCGCTGTCGGCTCGTGCATCGCGTACTGCGCGGCCAAGGCGGGCATGGACGTGATGGGCATGGCCCTCGCTCGCGTGCTGGCTCCCGCGATCCGGGTGCGTTCTGTCTCGCCCGGAGTGGTCGACACCGACTTCGTGCCCGGCCGCGACCACGGCGCACGCGAGAAGACCGCCGCTACCACGCCTTTGAAGCGGCTGTGCACCCCGCAGGACGTCGCAGCGACCGTGCTCGCCTGCGCCACCACGCTGCGGTTCTCTACAGGCAGCGTCATCCAGGTCGATGGAGGGAGACACCTCTGATGAACGTCCATACGCCCCACGGCAAGGTGGTGATTACCTGCGCGCTGACCGGCAACCTGACCAAGCCCGAGCAGTCCCCCCATTTGCCGATTACCCCGAAACAGATCGCTGACAGCGCGCTGGCGGCCGCCCAGGCCGGCGCGGCCGTGGTCCATATCCATGTGCGCGATCCGAAGACCGGCCGCCCGTCGATGGATCTGGATCTCTATCGTGAGACCGTGGACCGCATCCGCGCCGGCGCTCCGGATCTCATCATCAACCTGACCACCGGCCCGGGCGGACGCTTTGTGCCCTCCGAGGACGATCCCAAGGTGGCGGGTCCGGGCACCACCCTTATGAAGCCGGAGTTGCGGGTCCAGCATATCGCAACGCTGCGGCCCGATATCGCCACCCTTGACCTCAACACCATGAATTCGGGCGGCGAGGTGGTGATCAACACGCCCCGCAATGTCCGCCGCATGGCCGAGCGCATCCGGGCGGCCGGAGCCATGCCTGAGGTCGAGTTGTTCGATTCTGGCGACTGCAATCTGGCGCGCGATCTGATCGCCGACGGGACGCTGGCCGCCCCTGGCCTGTTCTCGCTCGTGCTCGGGGTTAAGTATGGCTTCAACGCCACGCCCGAGACAATGATGTACGCCCGCGACCTGCTGCCCGAGGGCGCGATCTGGACCGGGTTCGGTATTGGACGCGCGGAGTTCCCGATGGTGGCGCAGGCCTGGCTGTTTGGTGGCCATGTCCGTGTCGGCATGGAGGACAACTTGTACTTGGCAAAGGGCGTGCTGGCCGAGAGCAACGCCGCCCTCGTTGCCCGCGCCGTCGACATCCTCCGGAACCTCGGCGCCACACCCGCAACCCCAACCGAAGCACGCACCGCACTCGGCCTGTCCTGAGGGCGTCACTATGTTCCACTTGCGTGTCTATCGTGTAAGACTGGTGATGATACGCGGCATGACGCCGCAGGGTTCGTTGTGGCCGATCTGTGGCCCCCCATCACACCGGCTTTGCGTGTGCCACCGGCAGGGCGGGTATCAGGCCGTGCGCGAGCGACGCCGGGAAACCTTGGCAGGACGCGGTACGGCGGCCTCCGTGGCTTCGCCAGCTTCCCCAAAATCCGCTAGCGCGCCCCATAGGTCGAATTGCTCCGGAGGACGCGGATCGGGGGCGGCCTTGGCCTTGACCGGCTTGGTTCGGGCGGTCTGGACGGTCGGCTTATCGGGGATCGAGGGTACGTTGGGTTTGTGGGGCATGGTCTGGATTCAAATGCCTGTCTCGTATTGGGCGCAAGGTATGGTTCGGCCGCCACTCCACTCGGCCGCTGGCAGCTTGGCCGCCGGATGGGTCAGGGCGTGGACTTCCTGAGCGGTAGTGGCGGCGCGAGCGTGATCAGGAGGTCATGGCTCCGGCCGGCCGTGCTTGTGGCGGCACTGACAATTGGCACAGTGTGTGCGACCATAACCGGGACCGGGGAAGGTTAACGCCGATGGCCGAGGACGAGCCTGTCAAGACGACGTCAGCCGCAGCGCGGCCGACA
>JBEKSK010000273.1:0-4011 GCA_049517155.1 Solirubrobacteraceae bacterium | reverse complement strand
TGCTCGAGGATGTTCTCGGGGAGCTCGGAGCTGAAGGCCGCGCGCAGGCGCTCCTGGGGCGTCGGAACGGCACTCGAGCCCTCGCTCGCGCCGAGCGCCGGGTGCGGCACGCCGCTCTCGCGCGGATGTCGCACCGCCGGCGGCGGTGGTTGCACCGCGGCCGCCTGCGCCTCGTGCTCCTCGCGCACGCGCTCCTGATAGGCCGCCGCGGCGCCGGCCAGCGAATCGGGTTGCGCCTCATCGGCCGCCGCGGCGCGATCCGGCGCGCGCGTGTCCTGTTCGGTCTTGCGAAACAGGGCCGCCAGCGGTCCCTCGCGCATGCTGGCCCGCTTAGCGGCCATGGAGCACCTCTTGGGCGAGGTCGCGGTAGGCCTGCGCGGCGACGCCGTGCGGGTCGTACTTGAGCACCGACATCCCCTTCACCGGCGCCTCGGCGAAGCGCACGGTCTTGCGGATGCGCGAGGCGAACACGCGGTCGCCGAAGTTCTCCTCGAGGATCTCGATCGCCTCCTTGGCGTGGAGCGTGCGCGAATCGACGAGCGTCGGCAGGATGCCCTCGATGTCAACATTTGGATTGAGGTTCTCGCGGATCATCGAGAGCGTGTTCTGCAGCTGGATCAGACCGCGCATCGACAGATACTCGCACTGCACGGGGACGATCACCTTGTCGGCGGCCGTCAGCGCATTGATCGTCAGCAGCCCGAGGCTCGGCGGCGTGTCGATGCAGATGAAATCGTAGTCCTCGAGGATCGGCTCGAAGGCGCGCTGCAGCGCCCGCTCGCGGCCGATCATCGGCGCCATCGCGATCTCCGCGCCGGCGAGGTCGATCGAGGCGCAGGCGACGTCGATCTCGCGCTTGCGGATCACCTCGCGGATCGAGATCTTGTGCACCAGCACGTCGTACATCGACAGCTCGAGCGAGTCGGGGTCGATGCCCTGCGACATGGTCAGGTTGCCCTGTGGGTCCATGTCGACGCACAGCACCCTGTGCCCCTCCTCGGCGAACGCCGCGGCGAGGTTCAGCGTCGTCGTCGTCTTGGCGACGCCGCCCTTCTGATTGGCGAATGCGATTACTTTGGCCTTGGATGACTTCAGGCTCACGGATTGCTCCAGCGTCGAGGGCAGACCCACACGCGGCGTTATTCGCAAGCGCTGACAGGAATCCTTCATCTGGGCCGCGCGGTCGCTGTTGGGGTGCGCCGCGCGGTCGCTCTCGCAGTGGCCCGCTGCACTAGGTTGTGCCCACGACCACGCGATCCGCACACACAGGCGAGCGTGCCGGCCGCGGGCTGCTGGATCGGCGATTGGTGTTCCTGCTCGGCAAGGGCGGGGTCGGTCGCTCCACGCTCGCAGCCGCGCTCGGAGTGCTCGCCGCGCGGTCGGGGCGCCGCGCGATCGTGGTGGAGGTCAGCGGGCGCGGCGATGTCCCGCGCCTGTTTGGCGTGCAGGCGCGCGGCGGCGTCGAGACCGAGCTTCAGCCCGGCCTTTGGACGCTCGATGTCGATCCGCGCCAGGCGCTCGAGGAGTACCTGCGCGATCAGCTTCCGCTACGCGTGCTCGCCGATCTGATCGGTTCGAGCGCCACCTTCGGGATCGTCGCCGCGGCGACCCCGGGCCTGCGCGAGATGCTGACGATCGGCAAGATCTGGGAGCTCTCCCAGCCCCGGCGGCGGCTGCGGGGATCCGACCCCTACGACGTCGTGATCGTCGACGCGCCGGCCACCGGGCACGGGCTCGCGCTGCTCGACGCCCCCGCCACGTTCGCCAGCGCCGCCGCGGTCGGCCCGATCGCCCGCCAGGGCGGCCGCATCGCCGCGACGCTGCGCGATCGCAAGCTGACCGCGCTGGCGGCCGTCGCGACGCCGGAGCGGGCGGCGGTCGATGAGCTGATCGGGCTGCGCCGCTCACTCGGCGGCTCACTCGACGCGGAGCTGGCAAACGGCTTGGCGACTGTGCGCTTCGGCGCCGACGATGGCGCCGCCCTGCGCGAAGCCCAGACGCGCCCGGCGCTCGCGCCCACAACGCGCAGCGCGCTCGCGACGGCGATCGCGGCAGACGCGCGGGTTCGCGCCCAGCGGGCGCAGCTGGATCGCCTGCAGGACCCGCTGGAGCTGCCACTGCTCGCGGCGCGAGAACTCGGCATCCGCGAGCTCGAGCTGCTCGCCGACGGACTGGCGCTCGCGGCGTGAGCTCCCAGCGCGCGCCGCTGGGCGGACGGCTGTGCATCTGCGTCGGCGCCGGCGGCGTCGGCAAGACGACGGTCGCCGCCGCCATCGCCTGCCTGCGCGCAGCGGGAGGCGAACGCGTTGCCGTTGTCACGATCGACCCGGCCCCGCGGCTCGCGCAGGCGCTCGGCCTGGACGAGTTGAGCGGCGAGCCGCGCCGCGTGGCGGGCGCCGGCGAGCTGTGGGCGATGCGCCTGGATCCCAAGCGCACGCTCGATGAGCTGATCGCCAGTCTCGCGCCCAACGACCAGGCGCGGGAGCGGGCGCTCTCGAACCGGATCTACCGCGAGCTGTCGAGCGCCGTCGCCGGCTCGCAGGAGTTCAGTGCCGTCGCCAAACTCTATGAGCTCGACCGCAGCGGCGCCTTTGACGCGATCGTGCTCGACACCCCGCCCTCGCGCAACGCACTCGACTTCCTCGACGCCCCGGCGCGCCTCACGCACTTCTTCGAGGGACGCGCGCTGCGTGTGATGCTGGCGCAGGGGGGCTTCGCGACCCGCGCCGCGAGCCGTGCCAGCGCACCGTTCCTTGGGGTTTTAGGGCGCCTCACCGGCGCCGGAGTCCTGCGTGAGATCACCGCGTTCTTCACCGCCATCGCCGGGATGATCGACGCGCTGGCGGAACGGGCGGCCGCGGTCGCGGCGTTGCTGCGCGAGGAGTCGACCAGCTTCGTGCTGGTCAGTTCGCCGCGCCGCGAGGCCGTCGAGGAGGCGATCGCCTTCGCCGGCGAGCTGCGTCACGCGCAGCTGCGGCTCTCGGCCCTCGTCGTCAACCGCGTTCACCCGCTCGACGCGCTAGCCGCCGACCCGGCGGCCCTCGAAGCGCTGCTGGGGCCGCGTCTGGCCGCGCTCGTCGCGGCGCAGTGCGGCGAGCTCGTGGCGCTGGCGGAAGCTGACACTGCGGCGCTCGACCGGCTGCGTGAAGCGTTCGCGGCGCTTGAGCCGATGGCGATCCCCGACCTCGGCGATGAGATCGAGGACCTCGGCGGTCTGGCGCGGATCGGGCGCTACCTCGAGCGATCCACGAACGGCACCTCGCCCTCGGCGGCGCAGTAGTCGTCCTCGCCTTCGTCGAACCAGTCCTCGCCGTGCGGCCGCGCTGCCAGCGGCTCGCGCGGGATCCGCCGAGCCACCGGCCGCTGCGTCGGCACGTCGTCGTCGTCGAGCAGGAGCGAGTCGGCGAGCGCCACGAGTTCGCCGCTGAGGTGCCCGCAGATGACGTCGCGGAGCAGCGCTCGCAGATGGCTCTCGATCTCCTCCGCCAGCTGCCACGCGTGCTCGCCGACGCTGACACCGGCGATCAGCGAGCGCTCGAGCGAGATCGCGCGGGCAACGCGCTCGGTCGCGGCGATGCGCTCGTGCGGCTCCGCGCAGAGCGCCGCGATCCGCCCGGCGAGGCGGCCGCTGCGAGGACCCTCGGGCTCGAGCAGCGCGCGCAGCGCGAGCAGGTTGTCGGTCAGGCCGCTGAGCGCGTCGGAGCGCTCGAGCGCCAGCTCGAAGCGCTCCAGCGCCCAGGCCAGCTCGCCCACCGCCGGGCGCCGCCGGCTGATCAGGTTGGCGAACGCGCGCAGCTCGTCCTCCTGCTCGTGCGCGATCAGCACGCTGCCGTCGCAGCGGCCGCCGCCGGGAATCGGCAGCGGACGCCAGGCGGAACGCTCGGCGCGGATCCAGGCCAGCGGGGCGAGTGAGATCCCGGGCGCGTAGAGCCGAAGCGCGGTCTGCAGGTCGCCGAGGCGCTCGAGGGCCTCGCCGATCGCGCCGGCATCGGTGACGAGCGCGACGACGCT
>JBEKSK010000272.1:0-4032 GCA_049517155.1 Solirubrobacteraceae bacterium | reverse complement strand
CGGCGCCAGAACGTAGTAGGCGGCGAGCGCGTGCGGGGCATGCGGCAGTGCACACGGCTCGACACTCGCGCCGAGCGCCCGCGCCAGCTCGAGCGTAGCCTCGAACGCGCTCAGCACCCCCGCTTCGATGCCGTGGCCAGACAGCTCTGCCGGCACGCCGATGCGCACGCCGGCGAGATCGCTGCGCACCGGCAACTCGATCGCGCCGGGGAAGTCCAGCGACGTCGAGTCGCGTGGATCGCGCGGGCCGACCATCCTCGAGTACAGCAGCGCGGCGTCGGTCACATCGCGCGTCAGCGGCCCGGCCTGGTCAAGCGAGGAGGCAAAGGCGATCATGCCGTAGCGCGAGACGGCCCCATAGGTCGGCTTCAGGCCGACGATGCCGCACAGCGCCGCCGGCTGGCGGATCGACCCGCCCGTATCGGTGCCGAGCGCCCACGGCGCGAGCCGCGCAGCGACCGCTGCCGCGCTCCCTCCCGAGGAGCCGCCGGGCACGCGGCCGCGGTCCCAAGGGTTGCGTACGGGCCCGAAAGCGGAGTTCTCGGTCGAGGAGCCCATCGCGAACTCGTCCTGATTGGTCTTGCCGAGCAGCGGCGCACCGTCGGCCGCCAACCGCTCGACCACCGTCGCGGTGTAGGGCGGGCAATAGCCCGCGAGGATCCGCGAGCCCGACTGACTTGGCACGCCCTCGGTGCAGAACAGGTCCTTGACGGCGAGCGGCACGCCGCCGAGCGGCCCCGCGACCGCGGGCGGCGCGGCCTCGGCGACCCATACGAAGGCGTTCAGCTGATCGGCGGCCGCCCGTGCCCTGTAGGTCTCGAACAGCTCGCCCGCGTCAAGCTCGCCCGACGCGACGGCGCCGGCGGCTGCAGCAGCCGAGAGCTCGAGGATCTCGCTCATGCCTGCGGGCTCGGGACGGCGAACCCGTCATCGACGACAGCCGGCGCGCTCGCCAGGACGAGCTCGCGGGCCAGCGACGGCTGCGGCAGATCCTCCCGCAGCGCGTTTTCCACCGCGACGACGTGCGACGTGGGCTCGACGGTGTCCAGGTCGAGCTGCTCGATTGTCGCGATGTGGTCGAGCACACCCGCCAGCTCGACCGCCATCCGGTCGACCTCCTCGTCGCTGAGCGCCAGGCGCGCAAGGCGGGCGACGTGGCGGACCTCCTCGCGCTCGATCATCGCGACACCGGCACGCCCCAGAAGGGACGCTCATCGCGCAGCGAGAGGCTGGCCGCCACGAGCACGCCCACGGCGCCCGCCAGGCCGAGCCACAGCCCGTAGCAGCGCCCGCTCGCGGCGGCAGGCGGGGTGGCCGCGAAGACGACGACAAGCACGCTCGTCACCAGCCCCAGCAGAATCGTGCACACGGCGAGCGCGAGCGGCAGCGCGGGCGAGCGCTGCGTTACGGTCGCCGCAGCCAGCGCCATCGCCGCCACTGCCGTAAGCGCCGCCGGGACGGCGGCGATTGTCAGTGCCTGCCAGGCGTTCTCACGCCCGCCGGCCTCTTCGAACCACGGCGCGAACAGCGCCGCGGCGAGCAGCAGGGCGCCGGCAAGCGCGACCACGTCGGCTGGGCGGAGCCTGCGAAGATTGACCCTCACGGCGCGAAAGCCTATCCCCCGCGTGCGCGTCGCTCACAACCGCGCGCCGGCAGCCGTCTCGCCGCTGCGTTCGAGCCGCCCCGCGGCGCTCGCGCCGATCTGTTGCGGGCGACGCGGGCGCAACAGCAGCACGGCGACGAGCATGCCCACGGCGACGCAGCCGGCGGCGACCACGAACGCCAGGTGATAGCCGGCCGTGAGCGCGACGGCGAGCGAGCTGCCCGTCGCCGTCAGCGCCCTGGTGTGGTCTGCCGAGATCGTGCCGAGGACTGCGACGCCGAGGGCCCCGGCGACCTGCATCGAGACGTTGACGATCCCGGAGGCGAGGCCGGCGTCCGCGGGTGGCACATCGGACATCGCGATCGTCAGCAGCGGCACCGAGGCTGTTCCCATGCCGGCGCCCAGCAGCAGGAAGGCCAGAAACAGGGTCGGGAAGTAGCCCGCGTGCACACCCGCGCTGGCCAGCAGCACGAGTCCGGCCATGACCATTGTCATCGCCGGCATCAGCGTGCGCCAGGGACCGAAACGGCCCACCAGGCGTGCGGTGATGCCGGACGAGAAGAACGCAACGACGAGCGTCATCGGCAGGAACGCGACGCCGGTGTGCAGGGCGCTGTAGCCGAGCACATGCTCGAGATACAGCGTGCCGAGGAACAGGCAGCCGTACATGCCGGTGAAGAGGAAGCCGCGCACCAGACTGGAGCTGAGAAGTCCCCGGACGCGCAGGATGCGCAGCGGCATGATCGGCTTGGAAATCCGGGCCTCGACCGCGAAGAACGCCGCGATCAGCGCCAGCGCAACAGCCCCGACCACGAGCGTGCGGGCCGAGCCCCAGCCGTAGTCGCTGGACTTCACGACGGCATAGACGCCGAGCATCAATCCCGCGGTGATCAGCAGCGAGCCGAGCACGTCGACGCCTTCGCGCACGCCCAGGCCCTCGTTCTCCTCGACCAGCAGAACCCCGAGGATCAGCGCGACCGCCCCGATCGGCAGGTTGATGAAGAAGATCCAGTGCCAGTTCAGCGCCTGCGTCAGCACGCCCCCTGCCAGCAGGCCGATCGAGCCGCCGCCGACCGCCACGAAGATGTAGACGCTCATCGCCCGCGCGCGTTCGCGCGGATCGGTGAACTCGGTCGCGATGATCGCCAGGATCACCGAGGTCGAGAAGGCCCCAGACATGCCCTGCACGAAGCGGGCCGCGATCAGCAGGCCCTGGCTGTTGGCGAGGCCACACACGGCCGAGGACAGCGTGAACACGGCGAGTCCAGCGAGGAAGACCTTCTTGCGCCCGATCAGGTCGCCGAGCCGCCCGGACATCAGCAGAAAGCCGGCGAAGGCCACGAGGTAGGCGTCGATAACCCAGGCCAGCCCGGCCTGCGTGAAATGAAGATCGTGCTGGATCTTCGGCAGCGCGACGTTGACGACGGTCGCATCGAGCGCGTTCATCAACATCGCCAGACAGACGACGATCAACGCCAGCCAGCGGCGGCGATCGTCGCGTGCGGCTTGGCTCAGCGCGGCCATCCGGGTCGTCACTGTAGCATTGATCACCCTTGTGGCATCGAGCACTTGCTGGTAGCGTGGGAGGCAATGGACAGCGCCGATCACGCAAGCTCGGTGGTGCTGCTCGCCCGCTTGGCGAAGCTCGCGAACCGCCGCAGCGGTGAAGAGTCGCTCGGCATGCGCCTGCGGTACTTCGTGGCCCTCAGCTACCTGCGCGACCATCCCCACGTCCCCCAGCAGCAGATCTGCGACACGCTGTGCATCGACCCCAACAACGTCGTTCTGCTGCTCAACGCGCTCGAGGCCGACGGGCTGGTGCAGCGGCGACGCGACCCGGCCGACCGTCGCCGCCATCTCGTCGAGCTGACCGCCGCGGGCGCCCGCGCCCTGGGACGCGCCGAGCGGGCGCAGGCGACGATCGAGGACGAGATCCTCGCGCCGCTGAGCGCGCGCGAGCGCGTGACGCTGCGCGAACTGCTCGCTCGCGTCCTCGCAAACGATGATCCGCCCGCCACGAACGACGATCGGCCCGAGGCCACAGCCGCCGCTTGAGCGAAGCGCCCGCCGCGCGTGCCGCGCGAGCAGGTGGAGCCCCCACCCCGCCCCTCCCGTGCGCGCTCAGGCCAGCGCAATCTCCCCCGCCGCCGCCTGCGCGGCGAGCACCGTGTTTCGCAGCAGACAGGCGATCGTCATCGGTCCCACCCCGCCCGGCACGGGCGTGATCGCGCCGGCGCGTTCGCGCACCGCGTCGAAGTCGACGTCGCCGACCAGCCCGCCCTCGAGCCGGTTGACGCCGACGTCGATCACCGTCGCGCCGGGCTTGACCCAGTCGGCCGTCACCATCTTCGGCCGCCCGACGGCGGCGATCAGAAGATCCGCCCGGGCGCAGACCGCCGCCAGGTCGCGTGTGCGCGAATGGCACATCG
>JBEKSK010000271.1:0-4038 GCA_049517155.1 Solirubrobacteraceae bacterium | reverse complement strand
AAGACGGTCGAGGGCCTCCTGATCGGCATCCTCTGCGCGATCGCCGGCGTCTGGTTCGCGTCGCTCTACCAGCCGTGGTTCCACAAGGGCGACGCGATCGCGCTCGGCGTTGGGGTGGCGATCGCGGCGCCGATCGGGGATCTGTTCGAGAGCTACGTCAAGCGCCAGACGGGGGTGAAGGACTCCGGCCGGGTGTTCGGGGCCCATGGCGGCGCGCTCGATCGCCTCGACGCGGCGCTATTCAGCGTGGTTGTCGCCTACTACGCCTGGCTCGCCATCCTGGCGGCGAAATGAAACGAATCCTCGTGCTCGGCGCCAGCGGCTCGATCGGCGTCCAGGCGCTCGAGGTGATCGCCGGCTCGGATGAGTTGGAGCTGGTCGGACTCTCGGCTCGCTCGTCGTGGGAGACGGTCGTGGCGCAGGCGCAAACGCACGGCGTGACGCGCATCGCGCTGAGCGACCCCGAAAGCGCCGCGCGCGCCGCCGCGGCGTGGCCCGCGGGGGAGGTGCACAGCGGCACGCAGGGGATCGTCGAGCTGGTGCTCGAATCCGAGCCCGACCTGGTCCTGAATGCCATCGTCGGCTCGGCGGGCCTCGGCCCCACGATCGTCGCGCTCGGCGAGGGCATCGACCTCGCGCTCGCCAACAAGGAGTCACTGGTGGTTGGCGGCGAGCTCGTAATCGCGCTGGCAGAGGCGACGGGTGCGCGGATCCTGCCGGTCGACTCCGAGCACGCCGCGCTGCACCAGCTGATCGCGGCCGAGCGCTCGGCGGGCCCCGGAACGATCGAGCGGCTCACGATCACGGCGTCCGGAGGCCCGTTTCGCGGGGCGACTCGCGGCGAGCTCGAGCAGGTCAGCGTCGAGCAGGCGCTCGCACATCCCACCTGGTCGATGGGCGACAAGATCACGATCGACTCGGCCACGCTGATGAACAAGGGGCTCGAGGTGATCGAGGCCCACCACCTCTTCGCCGTGCCGTATGCGCGCATCGACGTGCTCGTTCACCCGCAGTCGATCATCCACGGGATGGTCACGCTCTGCGACGGCGCGGTGCTCGCGCACCTGGGCTGCCCCGACATGCGCGTGCCGATCGCCTACGCGCTGAACCATCCCGAGCGCATGGAGCTCGACGTCGCCCGGCTCGACCTCGCCGCGGTTGGCAGCCTGACCTTCGAGCCGCCGGACCTCGAGACGTTCCCTGCGCTGCGGGTCGCCCGCGAGGCCGCGATCGCCGGAGGCACGGCGCCGTGTGTGCTGAACGCCGCCAACGAGGTCGCGGTCCACGCCTTCCTGAGCGGACGGATCGCATTCGTGGCGATCGCGGAGGTGATCGAGGCGACGCTCGAGCAGCTGGGGGCGACGCCACTGCGCGAGTTCGATGCGCTGTTCGAGGCCGACCGGCGTGCACGTGAGGTTGCCGCGGAGCAGATCGGGTGACGCAGCCGCGCCCGCGACGTAGTACTCGTAGATGAGCAGGCTCACATCCTCGGTTCTCGCCCTCACAGCGGTTGGAGCGTTGTGCGCGACGGCCGTGGGCGCAGGCGCTTCGCAGAGCTCCTCGCCGGTGCTTGCGGCGCCGGCCGGGACCGCGGCCCAAGCCGGCGCTGAAGCGCGGGCGGCGCTGCGCACGGTCACGCTACCGGCCGGCTCCCAGGCGCTGAGCGCGAAGCCGGGGGCGCTGAGCGGGCCGCAGGGAGGGCCGGACCTCACGCGGCCGTATGTGACCTTCAAGACGGCCAGCGCGTACTGGCGCCTGGCCGGCGGCGCGGCGGCACGAGCGCTGCTCGCGCAGTTCCACCACACCGCGATCAGCGAGACAGGACCGGGGGAGGTGCATTTCGTCCAGGTCACGCTGCCCGTGCAGGGCGCCTGGATGGGCCCGCGCTGGCTCACGATCGAGACCGCGCCGGGCGCCGGTGGGCACTGGCTGGCGGAGCTGCAGGGCGTTGCCGTTTGGACGCCCAGCCGGCTCGAGCTGCCAGGCGACGTGGCGGCCGTGACCGTGACCAGCCTGCGGGACGGGTCGGTTCTCGCCCGCGTCAGCGCCGCCGCGCAGGTGGGAGAGATCGTCGATCTGGTCAATGCGCTGGCGGTCGACGATGCGATCCACGCCGTCTACGCCTGCCCTGAGCTTGAGACGGGCATGCGGCCCGGGTTCGAGCTGTCGTTCGCTGCTGCCTCTGGCGCGGCGCTCGCGACCGCAACCAGCGTCTTCTGCCCGCCGGACGTGGCGCTGAAGGTCGGCACACACGGCCCGCAGGCGCTGATTCTCGGCGACCTGGTGGCGCAGCTGCAACGGATCCTCGGGATCACGCTTCCGTCGGTGTCTTAGGCGCCGCTTAGGCGGCCTGCGACACTTCCGCTGTGACCTGGGTGATCGCAATCGCGGGTTTCTGCGCGCTCATCGTGCTGCACGAGGCGGGCCACTTCGTCGCCGCCAAGGCCGTCGGCATGCGGGTCGAGCGTTTCTCGCTCTTCTTCCCGCCGAAGCTGATCGGGTTCCGCCGCGGCGAGACCGAGTACCAGATCGGCGCCATCCCGCTCGGCGGCTACGTGAAGATCACCGGCATGACGCCGGACGAGCTGAGCAGCGTGGATCTGCGCGTCGCCGAGCGCAGCTATTACATGAAGGAGCCCTGGAAGCGGATCGTCGTGATCCTGGCCGGACCCGCCGTCAACCTGCTGATCACGTTCGTGCTGTTCGCCGCCGTGCTGCTGTCCGGCGGCCTCGACGGCGCCTACGCGATCGGCAACCTGGCGCCGTCGCAGACGACGGTGCACGAGGTGCCGACAACGATCGTCGGCAGCGTCGTCAAACCGAGCGGCGCCGCCGGCAAGCTGAAGCCCAGCGACCGTATCCTCTCGATCAACGGGAGGCGCGTGTCCGCGACCTCGGTTGACACTGCTCTCGCACACGAGCGCTGCGCCGGCCCCGAGCGCAATGGCTGCGCCGCAACCGCTCCGGTCACGGTCACGGTCGCGCGCGGGGCGCACACGGAGCGCTTCACGATCACGCCGCACTACGACTCGAAGGTCCGCCGAATGGTGATCGGCGTCGGTCTCGACGTGCGAATCGTGCCCGCCCACTTCGGCGTCATCAGCGCGGCCGGCACCTCGGTCGCAGCGATGTGGGACCTCGGCACCTCGACCGTCACGCACTACTTCGACGCGATCGTCCACTCCAAGGACCGCGCGCAGCTGCAGAGCGTCGTCGGCATCACGCAGGACACGCAGGAGGCGGTCGCCCGTGGCCCCGGCTATGCGCTCGTGGTTCTGGCGCTGGTCTCGCTCGTGCTGGCAGTCGTCAACCTGTTCCCGTTTTTGCCGCTGGACGGCGGGCATGTCGTCTGGTCGCTGGCCGAGCGGCTGCGCGGCCGGCGCGTGTCGCTCACCACGATGTGGCGGTTCAGCTCGGTGGGCATCGTGCTGCTGGCGTTCCTCGTGCTCAACGGCATCAGCAACGACGTCAGCCGCCTCTCCGGCTGAGCCGGTTCAGGGCAGCCGCACGCTGATCCAGCTCTTCGTGAACGGCCCGAAGCGCTCGCGCTCCGCCGAGCCGAACAGCGCCTCGAGCTCACGCCGCGAAAGCAGGGCGACCTCGCGCCAGTCACCGCCCGCACCGAGCCGCCAGTAGCGCCGGCGCGCGGGCGCCGGCAGCCAGTGTGCGCCGGGCAGCAGCGAGTGGGGCTCGATCGGGAACGAGCGTGCCGGCGTCTGCACGTACCAGCCCCGCGCGACGCGGCGCAGCTCGGCGGCGAAGGCGCGCCGGCGCGCCGGCGCGACGTGCTCGATGACGCTGTTGCAGTAGGCGAGATCGAACTCGCCGTCGGCGAAGGGGAGGCCCGCCGCCGCGTCGGCGACCACGAACGGGCCGGGAAAGCCGGGGCGCTCCACCAGGTCCACACCGGTGATATCAAGTGCGGGCGCCAGCCCGAGCAGCCCCGGCGAGCCGCTGCCGATGTCGATGATGCGCATCCCCGGCGCCGGCGCCACGAGCGCGAGGAAGCGTGTGTGCCGGCGCGCACGCGCGCGCTTG
>JBEKSK010000270.1:0-4070 GCA_049517155.1 Solirubrobacteraceae bacterium | reverse complement strand
TGAGCGCGGCCGCCGCGCGCGAGGACGTGGCGGCGCTGATCGTTGCGGCCGGTGCGGCGGGAGACGGCACGCACCTGCTGGCCGACACGACGCGGGCGCTGATCACCTCGGTGTCCAAGCCGGTGGTCGTGGTGCCTGGCGACTATGTTGCCGCCGGCGGGATCGCCCGCGTGCTCGTGCCGCTCGACGGCACGCCGGCGAGCGCGGCCGCGCTGAAAGGGATCGTCGAGATGGCCGCCGAGGCCGAGGTCGAGATCGTGCTGGTGCACGTGCTGGACGCCGCCAACCTGCCGGCGTTCGGGGACCAGCTGGCCCACGAGGTTCGGATCTGGAGCGACGCCTTTATCGCGCGCAACGCGCCGAGCGCGCGCAACGCGCGGCTCGAACTGCGGGTGGGCGAGCCGGCCGCCGGGATCGAGGAGGCGCTGGCGGAGAGCCATGCCGACCTGGTGGCGCTCGGCTGGAGCCGCGAGCTCACGGAGGGCCGCGCGGCCGTGGTCAGCGAACTGCTCGTGGCCGCGTGCGTGCCAATACTGCTGACTCCGGCGTAGGCTGCCGGCGCCAGCTGGGCCATCTGCGCGGGAGCACGCTATCGTCGAGGCTGCGTGGGCGTGTGCTGAAGCACTGCCGGCCTGCACGGTTTGTCAGTCCAAAGGAGGAGCGTCGTGGAGTATCGCCAACTCGGAGCAAGCGGCCTGCGTGTGTCGGCGTTATCGCTCGGAACGATGACGTTCGGTGGTCGTGGCAAGTTCGCGCAGGTTGGGGAGACCGATGCGAAGGCCGCGGCGCGCCAGATCGACATGGCGCTCGACGCCGGCGTCAATCTCATCGACACGGCGGATGTGTACTCGGACGGCCTGGCCGAGGAGATCCTCGGCGAGGTGCTCCCCGGCCGGCGCGAACGGGTGTTGGTGGCGACCAAGGCGCGCTTCCCGATGGGCACCGGCGCCAACGATGCCGGCCTCTCGCGCCACCATCTGATCGAGGGCTGCGAGGCAAGCCTGCGACGATTGCGAATCGATCACATCGACCTCTTTCAGGTTCATTCGTGGGACGGGCAGACTCCCCTCGAGGAAACCGCCAGGGCGCTCGACGAGCTCGTGAGCTCAGGCAAGGTTCGCTACATCGGGGCCTCCAACCACTCGGGCTGGCACCTGCTCAAAGCGCTCGGCGTGCAGCGGCTGCTCGGGTTGCATCCATACGTCTCCGAGCAGATCTACTACTCGCTGCAGGAGCGATCGGTTGAGTACGAGCTGATCCCAGCCGCAATCGACCAGGGCCTCGGCGTGCTGGTCTGGAGCCCGCTCGCCGGCGGCCTGTTGAGCGGAAAATATCGTCGTGGCCAGGACCCCCCGGACGGCGGGCGCCAGCTGACCGACTGGGGCGAGCCGCCCGTGTATGACCAGGAGAAGCTGTACGACACGGTCGAGGTGATCGTGGAGATCGCGCAGAGCCACGGCGTGTCCGCGTCGCAGGTGGCGCTGGCATGGCTGCTCGGGAGGCCGGCCGTCAGCTCTGTGATCGTTGGCGCGCGTACCGATGAGCAGCTCGCCGACAACCTTGCCGCCGCTCAGCTGTCGCTTGGCAGCGATGACCGTCGGCGACTGGATGAGGTGAGCGCACCGACGATCATCTACCCCTACTGGCACCAGCGTGCGACGGCGCAGGACCGTCTGAGCCCGGCCGATCTCTCGCTGCTGCGGTGGCCCACTTCGTGAGCGAGTGCCGGCGCGCGCTTTGACTCGCTGAGCGGAGTGCGACGGCTTCGACGGCCGTTCGCCACGGCAAATGGGGGCGGTCATCGGGCGCAGCGCACAGGAAGGCAACGGAGACGTCGTGAGCAAACCGGCACGGTTCCATCGCAGCGCCCGCGATGGGCAGCGGACTACCTACATCGGCCGCTTGCCCCGTACGCTGATCGCCGCGCTGGTGGCGGCGTCTCTGGTGGCCTGCGCCGGCGCACAGAGCGCCGAGCGGGCGTCGCGGTCAGGCGGCCCCACCTCAGCCGGTGCCGGAGCCATCTCGACGATCGCCACCTCGAGCACGCCCAGCGGCAGTCTTTCGGGCAGCTACCTCGTGGACCTTACCTGGGTGAGCGACGCCACTGGCTGGGCACTGTCCGCGGCGCCGTGCGGCAAGGCGCTCTGCGCGCGGATCTCGCGGACGCAGGACGGCGGGCGCAGCTGGACGCAGCTGCCGGCCCCGCCAGCGCATCTGTCGGGGTCAAGCGCCGCCACATACTGCGCCGTCAGCCCGTGCGTCGATCACCTTCGCTTCGCCACTGCGAGGATCGGCTACCTGTTTGGACCGTCGCTGCTGATCACGCGAGACGGCGGTGAGACCTGGACGGCTGTCGCCAGCCCGCCCGTGGAATCGCTCGAGCCGGGACCGGGTGCGGTCGTGCGCCTCGTCTACGACCATGATGGCTGCCCGGGACCCTGCAACCGCATGGTCGAGGCTGCGGCGGCCGGCTCCGATGACTGGCGGGTGCTTGTCGCGAACCTGACCGCACCCTCCGACGCGGACAGAGCGCAGATCATTCGAGCCGGCGCGGGGGTGATCTACGTCCCGATCTACGGCAACCTGGCTGCCGGTGCCGGCACGCAGCAGGCCGTCATCTACCGCTCGCTGGACGACGGGCTCAGCTGGACGCAACTCAGCGACCCCTGCGGTGGCACCGGCGCCGCGTTGCGGGACGCGATCAGCATCGCCGCAGGGTCTGGCGGCTTTCTTGCGGCGCTGTGCACCACGCGCGTGATCAGCACCTACGGCTACTCGGTGGTGAGCTCGCTCGACTACGGCGTCAGCTGGGGCGCCCGGCGCCCGGTTCCTGTCACGCCGGCGTTTTCTCCCGACCTCATCGCCGCCAGCGGTCCGAACGCCATGGTGATCACCAACAGCCCCGCCGCGGGGAGCGGTGAATACACCTACCAGCTGGTGCTCTCCACCGACCGCGGAAGGATCTGGGCGACTGTGGCGAGCGATGCGCGCCAGCTTGACCCAAACGCCCCATATGCCACCTATCTCGCCTTCCAGGGCCCGCTCGTGGGCAGCTGGGTCGGCTATCCGCACGCAATCTGGACCACCACCGATGGCGGCCGCCTCTGGACGCGACGACGGTTCGCCTAGGCGCGAGTCGGCATCTTCAGCGAGTCGCCACCGTATCCGTCCGGGCACTTATCGTCCACTGTCCATGTCTCCAACCTTCATTGCGTCGCTCGACGAGGGCGCCGCCGTCCTGCGCTTCCCCTTTGACGAGCGTCTTCGCGTGCTTCTGCGGGCGATCCCCGGGCGACGTTGGGATCGCGAGTATCGGGTGTGGCGCGTTCCGCTCGACCCGGACCGAGCCGAGGCGCTGACGCGATTGTTCGCGACGGTCCCGTACGCCGTTGAGGTCAGCGATGCGCTCGCACGAGCACTCGAACGCCGTCGCGCCAGGCGCCGGCCGGACGAGTGCGTGATCGACCTTGCGCGTCCGGACCAATCGTGGTGGTTCAGCTTCGCGACGGACAACGCTTCCGATCTTGTCTCGGCGCTCCTGCAACACCCGGACGGCTACAGCCTGCCGGCGATCGGCCGGGCCCTGATCCCTGTGGATCCGCGAGCCGCCGAGCTCCTGCGCGCCCTGCTCGATGACACTGCGCGCCTTCGCCTGACCGACGACGCCGAACACGCGCTCGTGGAGACAGGACAGCCGAAACCCGCCACGACCGCCCGCGAGACGCAGCCGGCCGGTGACGTGGCACTGCGCCGTGGTCGCGGCGGCAGGGCCTGGGTCGTGATCGCGGCGCAATACGCGCCGTTGGCTCGTGCGCTCGCGAAAACGGCCGGGCTCACGCTGACCGAGGCCACCGGCTCCTGCGTGGCGTTGGCCGCAGACGACCGTGACGGCGTGCGCATAGCCCAGTTGGTTGCCGAACTCGACGTGGCGGCGCTCGACCCGAAGCTCGAGAGCTGGTTGGAGCGCGTCACGACCTGGCATGGCACGATCGAGGTCGACGGGCCGCCTCATGCGCCGGTGTTCCTGCTGATCGGGGAGACGGAGCGCCTTCCGTCGGCGCTGCGTGACC
>JBEKSK010000269.1:0-4098 GCA_049517155.1 Solirubrobacteraceae bacterium | reverse complement strand
GCGAGCGCTTCGCCGGCCAGTTCGAGCGCGCGCTGCGCCGTGCGGCCCTGCGCCCGGCGGCCGCCGAGCGCCGTCGAGGTCTGCGGGGTGAGGCCGACGTGACCCATCACGGGGATGCCGGCGGCGACGATCGCCCGGATCCGCGAGATCGAAGCGGATCCACCGCCCTCGAGCTTGACCGCCTCGGCGCGCGCCTGCTTGACAAAGCACTGGGCGGTCCGGATCGCCTGTTCGTCGGACGCCTCGTATGAGCCGAACGGGAGATCGGCGACCAGCAGCGCGCTGCGCACTCCGCGCCGGGTCGCCGCCGTCAGCATCAGCATCTCCTCGAGGCTGACCGCGACCGTCGAGTCATAGCCGAGCACCACCTCGGCGGCGGAGTCGCCGACCAGCACGATGTCGGCCCCGGCCGCGTCGACGATCTGGCCGCTCGGATAGTCGTACGCCGTGGCCATCACGATCGCTTCGCCACGGCGCTTGCGCTCGGCAAGCTGTGGCAGTGTCACCGGCAGGCGGCCCGCATCGCTTGTGGTGTCGATCTTTGGGGTGGTTGACATTCAGGCGCCCTTCACGCGAGGAGTGTGTCGGCGCTCTCATCGACGGCGACAATCCGGTTGAACGCATCGACGTGGACGACGCGCGGAACATGCAGGTCGATCTCCTCGGGCGTGCATGCCGCATAGGAGATGACGATGATCGTGTCGCCGCGCGCCACGAGGCGCGCCGCGGCGCCGTTCAGCTTGATCTCGCCGCTCCCGCGCTCGCCCGGGATCGTGTAGGTCTCGAAGCGGGCGCCGTTGTTGATGTCGACCACCGCGACCTGTTCGTGCGCCAGGATGTCGGCCGCGTCGAGCAGCAGCCGGTCGATCGTGATCGAGCCGACGTAATGGAGGTCGCAGTCGGTCACCGTCGCGCGGTGGATCTTCGACTTGAGCATCGTGCGCAGCATCCTCATCTCCCTCCGGGGTTCGCGAGCAGGTTGTCGATCAGCCGCGCGCGCCCGACGCGCGCCGCGACCGCGATCAGCACGGGGGCGTCGAGGTGCTCGACCGGGGCCAGCGTCTCGGGATCGACGAGCGCGAGGTACTCGGGCTCGATCGCGTGGCGCTCAAGCTCTCTGCGGGCCGCCGCGGCCACGCTTGCGCTGTCGCGCTCACCGTCGGCGATCGCGCTCGCGGCGCTGCGCAGTGCGCGCGAGAGGCCCAGGGCGCGGCTGCGCTCAGCCTCGCTGAGGTAGACGTTGCGACTCGAGCGAGCCAGGCCGTCGCGCTCGCGGACGGTGGGGCACACCTCGACCGTCGTGGGGACGTTCAGGTCGCGCACGAGCCGTCTGATCACGAGCGCCTGCTGCGCGTCCTTCTGTCCGAAGTAGGCGATCTCTGGGGCGACGATGTTGAGGAGCTTGGCGACCACCGTGGCGACAGCCTGGAAGTGCTCGGGGCCGCGTGCGGCGCCCTCGAGGGGCTCGCTGACGCCGCCGACGACGACGGTCGTGGCGAAGCCGTCGGGGTACATCTCCGCGACGGTGGGGGCAAACAGGAGATCCACGCCGGCGCCCCGGGCGAGCTCCTCATCGCGCGCCTCGTCGCGCGGGTAGGCCGCGAGATCCTCATCGGCGCCGAACTGCGACGGATTCACGAACAGCGACATCACGACCGTCGCGCACTGCACGCGTGCACGCGCCAGCAACTCCATGTGGCCGTCGTGCAGGGCCCCCATCGTCGGCACGAGGCCGACCGGACGTGGCGCCTGCGCCAGCGCTTCGCGCGCCGCGGCGATCGTGCGAACCATCCTCATGGCTTGGTCAATACCTCGGTCCAGTTCCGTGCTGCGGATACCGGTCGCGACTTTGGGTGGGTGCTGCGCGACGACGGTCCGTCCCATTACGGTGACGGCCTGGCTATAGCGTAGCGGCTGGCTACGGGCACGGCGCGCCGGGCATTACATTTGACGTCATGCGCAGCGCCACCGACCGACGCGAGGCTCTGAAGGATCTGCTGATGAACGCGCGGGAGTGCACCCGCTGCGCGGAGTTGGCCGCGACGCGGACCTCGGTCGTCTTCGGGGCCGGCAGCGCCGACGCGGACCTGATGTTCGTCGGCGAGGCGCCGGGCGCCAACGAGGATCTGCAGGGGTTGCCGTTCGTCGGCGCCGCGGGCAAGCTGCTCGAGACGCTGCTCGGCGAGATCGGCATGAGCCGTGCCGACGTCTTCATCGCCAACGTGCTCAAGTGCCGCCCGCCGGGCAACCGCGACCCGCGGCCCGGCGAAATCGAGAACTGCACCCCGTACCTGATCAGCCAGATCGAGCTGGTCGCGCCGCGGGTGATCTGCACGCTCGGGAACTTTGCGACCAAGCTGCTGCGCGAGGACCCGGCCGGAATCACGCGCGTGCACGGGCAGGCGGAGGTCCGCACGATCGGCTCGCGAACGGTGCGGCTGTTCCCGGTCTACCACCCGGCGGCGGCCCTCTACACGCCCCGCACGATGGAGTCGCTGCGCGAGGACTTCCACGCCCTGCCGGCTGTGCTCGCGCTGCCGGTGCCCGGCGCGGCGTCGGTGCCCGGGCAGCCGCCGGCGGAGAGCGGTGAGCGAGTATCGCCGCCGTCGCTCGCGGCAGGCGTTGCGGCCGCCGAGCAGCTGGGACTGTTCTGAGCATCGTGGAGGTTTATGAGAGCGACGGCCCGCAGGCGACCGAGGCGCTCGGGGCCGAGCTTGCGGCGCGGCTGTCAGCGGGGGACGTCGTATACGTTCGCGGCGAGCTGGGGGCGGGCAAGACGACGCTGGTGCGCGGCGCCTGCCGTGCGCTCGGCGTGAGCGGCCCGGTGACGAGCCCGACCTTCGCGATCGCCCACCGCTACAACGCCGCCGGCGGTCTTGTCGTCGCCCACGTGGACCTCTACCGCCTCGGCGGCCTCGAAGGCGAGGATCCCGACCTGCTCGGTGACTACCTCGGCGAGGATCGCATCACCTTTGTCGAGTGGCCTCCCGAACGCCCAGCTGCAGTGGGGGCGCCGCCGCTGATCACCGTCGAGCTTTCGCATCTCGAGGGCGACCGCCGGCGAGTGGCGGTGCGCGCTTGAACACGCTCGGGCTGGATACCGCCACGCCATCGACCGCCGTGGCCCTGGCACGCGCCGACGGCTGGCTGCGTGAGGCCCGCGACGACGTGGCTGGGGGCCAACGCCCGGCCCACACGCAACGCCTGCTCGCGCTCGTGGCGCAGCTGCTCGAGGCGGCGCAGATCGGCTGGGCGCAGATCGGGCGGGTCGCCGTCGGCGTCGGGCCGGGGGGCTACACGGGGCTTCGCATCGGTTTGGCCAGCGCGCACGGGATCGCGCTCGCCCACGGAGCACAGCTGGTCGGCGTCGGCACGCTGCGTGCGCTCGCCGAGCCGGTGACGGGCCGCAGCGTCGCGGGCGTCCTTGACGCGCGCCGCGGAGAGGCGTTCATCGCCGTCTACCGCGACGGTGAGGAGATGCTCGCGCCGCGCGTGTGCCGCCCCGAGGAGCTCGCTGGGCTCGCCCGCGCCGGCGGCCCCGAGACGCTGGCGATCGGTGACGGGGCGCTACGCTTTCGGGACCTGATCGAGCGCGGCGGAGTCGCCGTCGCGCCCGCAGACAGTGGCCTGCACGCCGTCAGCGCGGGGGCGATCTGCCGGCTCGCCGCGGGCGGGCAGGCCGTCGCGGCCGCCCCTGATTACCAGCGGCTCGCCGACGCCGAGCTCGCGTTGAACGCCAGAGCACGATGACCGAGCAGCCCACACTCGAGATACGGCCACTCGCCTACAGCGACCTGCCGGCCGTCGCCGCGATCGAGCGCCGCGCCTTTCCCACGCCCTGGTCGATTGCGATGTTCGTGCTCGAGATGTCGAAGTCGACCGGGCTCTGCTTGGCGGCGATCCGCGGCTCCAAGCTGGTCGGATACACGGTGTGCTCGCGCTACGACAGCGTGTGGCACGTGATGAACATCGCCGTCGAGCCCGAACTGCGCCGGGAGGGCATCGCCTCGGCGCTGCTGGCGGAGCTGTACGCGCGAGCCGGTGACGACGGCGCGCAGTTCACGCTCGAGGTCCGCCGGTCGAATCAGGCCGCGATCG
>JBEKSK010000268.1:0-4100 GCA_049517155.1 Solirubrobacteraceae bacterium | reverse complement strand
GACGATGCCCGAGGAGCCGCAGGTCGTGCGGATCGCCAACATCCAGCATCTGGCCGCGGCGATTCGCGCGCAGCTGACCCAGCCGGTGGCGGCGGTCGAGCTGGCCGGGCTGCTGCACCCGACGCCCGCCGTCGGCGGCGAGCCGGCGGGAGTCGCGCTGCCGCTGATCCGCGCGCTCGAGGGGATCGATCGCGGCTGGTACGCGGGACCGCTCGGCTGGACCGAC
Organism: Solirubrobacteraceae bacterium; assembly: GCA_049517155.1. Lineage (GTDB taxonomy): Bacteria > Actinomycetota > Thermoleophilia > Solirubrobacterales > Solirubrobacteraceae > Palsa-513. The sequence goes on along the minus strand of JBEKSK010000268.1, from coordinate 3,874 downwards.
GCGAACGAGGACGGCGAGTTCTGCGTCGCGCTGCGCTGCGCGCTGCTGCAGGGACGCCTCGCGCGCTGCTTCGCCGGCGTCGGCGTCGTCGCCGATTCGCAGCCGGCCGCGGAGCTGGCCGAGACCGAGGTAAAGCTCGGCGCGCTGCTGCCGGTGCTCGCCGCCTAGACCTGGGTTTTCCGGCTTGTTTGGCTCGTGACCGCCCGGGCCGCGGCGGAGCTAGGCGTTGTGCGTGTAGCGGAGGTGGCCGAAATTGAGCTGGGTCACGCAGGCGCCTGCGGGAAGGCGAAAGTCGAGCTCGCGTAGCTGTCCGGTGAAGCTCAGCGCGATCAGCCTCCCGCCGGCTCCGCGACCCCACTCCTGCGAGACGCCCGCAAAGCCAGGGCCGCCGCGCCAGGCGACCAGTGTGATGCGCACGTGCGCGGCGGCGGCCATCCGGAAGCGCACACGCAGCAGATATGAAAACCCCTGTGGTTGAGCATGCAGCTGCTGTGGGCGCGCCAGCGGCACGCGCAGCCACGAAGCGGGCAGGCCGGCGGGCACGCAGGCGTTCGATCCGCCACCCGGGTCGGCCGCCGGCTCGGCTGAGCGGTTGGCCGTCGTCACGCTCGCCTGACCGAGCAGACCGCGTGTCGAGGCGATGAACCGCACGGGCAGGAGCCGTCCGCTCGGCCCGAGCACATACGGCTGTTTGACGAGCTCGCCGACGCGCAGATTCGGGTTGAACAGCGCGAGGAACACGCCGTACATCGGGACCTTGAAGAAACGTCGCGGCACCTCGACGGTTGGGATGTCGAGGTCGACAAGGACGGGCTCCCTGCCGGTCGCCGCCCTGACCTGCTTGTCGCTGGCGAGGTATTGCTGCACGTAAGCGCTGTCCTTGCCCTCCTGCCACACCTGATGCGCCAGCGCCCGCACCGATGTGATGTAAAGCGTCGCGTATACCGCGACCGCGGCCGTGCCGGCGGCGGTCAGCGCGCGCGGCGACGGTCGCCGGATCGCGAACGCCGGCCATCGCCTTGCCGTCGCCCTGAGCATCCCGCCCTGCGGCCATGCGCGCCGCCCACTCCAGCGCGAGCTGATCGCGAAGGCCGCGAGCACGAGGAACATGAATTGCGCCGACTGCTGGTAGTAGACGGCCTCGCCAATAGCCACCCCGGTCTGCGTGATCTTGTTGATGCCGACAGGCAGCATGTTGATCAGGAAGACCAGGATGAACGCCACGAGGCAGCGCCACGCGCGCGGGCGCAGATACAGCGTCACCGCCACCGCCGCGAGCACCACGAACCCGGCCGCCACAGCCACGCCCGGCCCGGGTGTGTATCTGACCCCGACCAGAGCCGGGACGAACGTCTGAAAGAGTGCGATCGCGAGGTAGTGCGCCAGCTCGGAGAACGACGGATGCGTCGCCGGCTTGTAGTAGTAGCGGTAGTAGTTCACGACTGCCGCAGCGTCGAGGGCGACGTAGCCGATCCACGCCCACCGCTCGCGCCACACCACCGCCAGCCATCTACGCGGGCCGGGGTGGCGCTCGAGCACCAGCAGACTTATGACCGCCGGGTAGAGGGGAAACAGGATCGACGTCTCGTAGTCGAGCAGCGCGAGCGCGTAGGCCGCGAAGGAGCCAAACAGCAGGAGCCAAGAGCCGGTCTCGCGCCAGCGCAGATAGCACCCGAGCGCAAGCAGCATGCCTACGCTGGACGGCAGGATGTTCGCCGTCGCGGTCCACCAGTAGAGCAGCCGGATGAGAAAGATCGACTGACCGAAGACGATCGTGAAGGCAAAGGATCGCCAGCCGTTGCCAAGGATCGCCCGCATGAGCAACGCGAACGCAAGTAGCGCGCACGCGTAGAGCGTGAGCTCGACCGTATGCGCGAGAACGAAGCTGCCTGGAGCAAGCACCACGAGCAGCTTGTCGAGCACGCGACTGACGGGTGAGAAGTGCTCATAGAGCCCCTCGCGCAGGTAACCCAGATTGAAGCTCTGCAATCGCGCCTGGGTGAGGAACTCATAGTCGTCAACGAGAAAGAAGGTGAAGCTGGTGAGGACTGCGGCAGCGAGAACCTGTAGACCGATGGATGCCGCCCAGAGCCAACTCGGTGGGCGTCGCCAGCGGTGCTCGCCTGCCGCAGCGGCAAACGATCGCGGCGGTGCACACCCGCCGGCGGGTGGTTCAGCGACCTCGCTCACGACGAATGCGGCGGCTCTTCGATCAGCGTCGGCGCCGCTTCGGGCTCGCACTGGAAGAGGAACTGGTACGCAAAAAGCTGAGGACGGATCGCGACCGCGATGCGATCCAGCAGGCCCACACCGCGTGCCGTCCTGCCGGCGCCGCTTGTGAGTACATCCAAGGGCAGGCCCGTGAAGTGCTTGCGAAGCACCTTGAAGCCCGCCTGGTGCAGCTCACGCTCGATGCTGCGCTGCGTGAAGAAGCGAACGTGGCTGCGGTCCAGCAAGCCTCGCTGGTCGTAATCAAACATGCCGAGCAGCGTTCTCGCACGCACGTACCAGTGTGCGAAGTTGGGGACCGACACGATCAGCGCTCCGCGCGGCGCCAGAACGCCGCGCACCTGCGCCAGCAGAAGCCCGGGGTCGCGGACGTGCTCGAGCACGTCCGCCGCGAGCACGACGTCAAAAGGTCCCTCCGCATCAACCTCGTCGGGCAGGCCGCGATCGAGGTCCGCCTGGATGAAGCGATCGAGGCGGCCGCGAGCATCGGGCAACTCAAGCAGGTCCACGCCCACCACGCGATGGCCCAGCGAGCGTGCGCGCTCCGCCAGCAGGCCACTGGAGCAGCCGAGGTCGAGCAGCTTTCCCGGCTGCGTCTGCTCGAGCCATTTGAGGATCACCGCATGCGAACTGCCCGCACTCTCCTTCAGCGTGTATTCCTCGCCGACGCCGCCGAGGTCGTCTGATCGAAAGCCGAGCTTGGCCAGGCGATAGCGCACAACGTCGGTCGTCACGTCACGCGCGTACCTTGGGCCGTTCACATAGCAGATCTCCTCTCCGTAATAAGTCGGGATGGGAACCTCCACGATGCGCTTCCCGGCGTCGGTCAGCTGAATGATTATCTGCGTGTCGAAGTTGAAGCCATCCGAGTTGCGCTCAAACGGGATCGACCGCAGAGCCTCAACGCTGTACGCACGGTAACCCGAATGAAATTCACTCAGACTCGTCCCGAGCAGGCGATTCTCAACACCGGTCAGCAACCTGTTGCCGAAATATTTGTAAAGCGGCATCCCACCCTTGCGCGCCGCACCCTTCACCATCATCCGCGAGCCCATCACGGCGTCGCACTCGCCGCGCTCGAGCGGCGCCACGATCTCCGCGATGCACTCCGGCGCATACTGGCCGTCACCGTGCAACAGGACGACGATGTCGAGATCCTCCTCGATCGCGAGCCTGTATCCCGCCTTCTGGTTGCCGCCGTACCCGAGGTTGTCCGGGTGACGGATGATCGTCAGCGGCAGGTCCGTCGCGACCTCCTTGTAGCCGAGGCCGACCAGGTACGTAGAGTCCTCGCTCGCGTCGTCGCACACGAACACCCGCGTAATCCGGCCGCGGAAGTCCTTGGGCAGGCGATCGAGCACCTGGGCCAGTGTCGAGGCCGCGTTATAGGCGACGACGAGGATGCCGATCCTTGGCGCCGAGCGGCGCCCGTTGTCCGTTTGCGGCCCGGACATGTCGGAGAGAGCGTGTTTCATCGTCGCGCGGATGCTACCGGGTGCGCACCGGTGAGCGGCGATCGCAAGTGTGGGAGACGCGCACCGGCGGGCCGCGTTTTTTTGTGGGAATCCTCTAATTCGTTGAGGCGCTACACGTGTCGCCGACGCGAGGATGCTTCGGTCCAGGCGGGCGAGTTGTCGTCACCAGT
>JBEKSK010000267.1:0-4119 GCA_049517155.1 Solirubrobacteraceae bacterium | reverse complement strand
CGGATGATGAGCGTCTTCTTCGCCCGCGACCGCCGGCACGTGTTCGACCAGCTGGCAGCCACACTCGGCCTGGACGCCGTCGCGCTGAAGGACTGCATCGAGCTTTACCGCCACGCCCCCCGGCCGCTCGCGCTGCTGCCGGACGCGGTCGCGGCGCTGCGGTTGGCCCCCGGGCGGCGGACGGGCATCGTGTCCGACGGCGACGTCGTGACGCAGAGCACGAAGGTCGCCTGCGCGGGCGTCGGCGCCCACGTCGAGGTGATCGTCTACACGGGCGCCCTCGGCGCCGGTGAGGGAAAGCCGAGCCCAGCCGGTTTTCGCGAGGCTCTGCGACAGCTGCAAACGGGGCCGGCCGGCGCGATCTACGTCGCAGACAACGCCGCGAAGGACTTCCTCGGCCCCAGGCGCCTCGGCATGCGAAGCGTCCAGATCACGCGTCCCGGCGGCGTCTACGCCGGCGTCCCGGCGCCGGCGGGCGGCGAGCCCGACGCGCTCGTCGGCTCGCTGGAGGAGCTCGCATCGGTGGTCGGGGGCTGGGAGGACGAGCGCCCCGCATCGGCGTCCTGACCGGCCGGCACGCGAGCGCGCGCCGCCCTCACAGATCGAAGCCGCCGCCGCCGCGGTGATACAGGCCGCCGCCGGTCGCGAGCATCCGCAGCGTGCGGATGACGATCAACGCGTCGAGCCGAAGCGTCCGGTGCTCGACGTAGTGGATGTCCAGCTCGATCCGCTCCGACCAGGGCAGCGACGCGCGCCCGTTCACCTGTGCCCAGCCGGTGATCCCGGGCTTCACGTCGAGGCGGCGTCGCTGGCGCGCGTCGTAGTCCTCGACCTGCGACGGCAGCGTCGGACGCGGTCCGATCAGGCTCATCTCCCCTCGCAGCACGTTCACGAGGTTCGGCAGCTCATCGATCGAGGTGCGCCGCAGCAGCGCGCCGACCCGGGTTATGCGCTGATCGCCGGCGTCGACGGCCATGCCGGCGCCGATGAACTCCGCCCCGGCGACCATCGTGCGCAGCTTGATCACGTTGAAGACCTCCCCGTGCAGGCCGGCCCGGGGCTGGCGGTAGAGCACGCCGCCGCGGCTTGTCAGCTTGATCGCCACGGCGGCGAGCGCGAGCAGCGGGGCGGTGAGCACGAGCACGAGCGCCGCGACGAGGATGTCGACCGTGCGCGCGATCATCGCGTACCGGCGCTCGAGCCCCAGCCGATCCGGGTGCCGTGGCGCAGCCAGTCATAGAGGCCAAGGGCGAGTGAGGTGGTCGTGAGGACGTAGTAGCGGGCCACGTTCGGCGCCCGCGCGCTGGTGTGCGGCGCAGCGGCCGCGGCGGCGAGCACGGCGAGCTGGCTCGCGAGCGCGGCGCCGTAGACGGGGCTTGCGCCGGGGCGGGCCGCGAGCCGGATGCTCGTTGCCAGCGCCGCCAGGTGGAGCCCCGGTGTGGCGTAGCGCAGCAGCCGGTGCGAAACGATCATCGCGGCGTAGGCCGGGTCATAGCCGCGCGGATCGGCGAGGCCGCCGCGGATCACCGTCGGCCATGCGCCGTGGGACATCATCCGCCGCTTGCGCGCGAACTCGCCCTCGATCGTCGGAACCATCTTCTCGCTCGCGCGGGCGCCCGGGACATAGACCGCGCGCCAGCCCCGCTTGACCATGTTGAATGGCAGCGAAAGGTCGTGGTCCATCGCTGGGTCGACACGGATGTAGGACTCGCGGCGCGTCGCATAGATCGCGCCGTTGCCCGCGGTCACCGACCGCAGCTGCGACTCGCGCTCGCGGACCCACATCTCGTAGCGCCAGTAGAGCCCCTCCTCGTTCGGGGTGGCGACCGAGCCGTTCGCGGCTGTGCCGGCGCGGGTGAAGCGAACCTGGCCACAGGCATAGCCGACGCTCGGATCCGCAAACGCATGCGCGAGCTCCGCCAGCGCCTCGCGCTCCCAGCTCGCGTTCGCATCGGAGAACGCGACGAGGTCGCTCGCGGTCGCGTCGACTCCCGCGTTCTGGGCGCGGACCTTGCCGCCCCGGGCAAGCTCGAGCACGCGGTCGGCGCCGGCGTCGCGCGCTCGCTGGGCCGTCTCGTCGCTGCAGCCGTCGCAACAAACGACCACCTCGAGGCGATCGCGCGGCCAGTCGAGCTCGAGGGCGTTGGCGACCTTGCCGGCGATCACGTCCTGCTCGTCGTGCGCGGCGACGATCAGCGCGACTCGCGGCAGCGGCTCAGCCGGCGCCGGTGGCAGCGTGTCCGCCGCGGGGTCCCCCCGTCGCAGGGCGGACGCGACGGCCAACGCGAGCGGGTAGCCGATTTGCGTATAGGCGAGCAATCCAGTACTCGTCCAGAACACGGCTTTCGCGAGACGCAAGGTGGGGATCAGTCTACGCAGGCGTCCGGCTCAGACGCCGCTGCGGCGGGCTGCCGCGCCGCGCCGCGCGGCCAACGGCGCGGCAGCGGACCGCTCGCCAGGCGCCACCGCCGGGGCGGGCTATGCTCTTGCGGCTTCGACACCAGCTCGGCGCTCACGAGCTGCGCCGGAAGGCATCCATGTACCAAGCGCGACGAATCCGCCACGAACGCCGCTACCGCAGACGGCGGCGCCTCGCCGCGGCGGCGTTGCTGGCGCTCGCCGCGCTGATCGCCGTGGTGGTGGTGCTCAGCAGCGCAGGCGCCGGCACCGTGGCGCCCGCGACAGCCGCGTCGAAGCAGACCGACAAATCCGCCCGGCGGCCCCACGCGGTGGCGCGCGACGGTCCGCACGGAACCGAGTCGGTTCCGATCCTGATGTACCACGTGATCGACTCGACGCCGCCTGGGGCTCCGTTCCCGGGCCTGTATGTGGAGCCGGCGCTGTTTGCGGCGCAGATGCACGCGCTCGCCGCCGCCGGCTACCACGCGGTGACGATGGACCAGATGTGGGACAACTGGCACCACGGTACGCCGCTACCGCACGGCAAGCCGATCGTGATCAGCTTCGACAACGGCTACGAGTCGCAGAAGCTCTACGCGCTGCCTGTGCTTCGCGCGATGGGCTGGGTCGGCGTCGAGAACCTGCAGCTGAGCGGCCTGCCGTTCTCGCAGGGCGGCCTGAACCGTGCCGAGGTGCGGGATCTGCTCGCCGCGGGCTGGGAGCTTGACACGCAGGGCTACAACCACGCCGACCTGATCACGCTGAGCCCGAGCGAGCTGCACTTCCAGGTCGCCGTCGCGCGCCAGAGGATTCGCGCCCTCTACCACGTCAAGGCGGACTGGTTCTGCTACCCCTCTGGCCACTACAACGCCGCGGTGATCGCCGCCGTCAAGGCGGCCGGTTTCCTCGGCTCGACCACCGTCACGCCCGGCTGGGCGAGCCCCGGCGAGAACTCGTTCACGCTGCCGCGGCTGCGCGTCTTCGCCGGCACGAGCCCGGCCGAGCTGCTCGCGCAGATCGCCGCCATCCGCAAGGACCCGCCGCCCGGCCCCTCCTATCCCGCGGCCTGAACGCGCCGGGGCGCGCGGCCGCCCGCCTCAGCTGACGATCGGGTAGTAGGTCTCGAGCCTCGTCACCGCGCCGGCGCGCTGGGCGAGATCCTCGAGCACCGCGTCCACCTTGCCCGTCGGCCCGGTCAGCGTGAAGGCGATCTGGGTGGTCAGCAGATGCGGGTGCTCGACGATCGACAGCGCCACGCCGAGCTCGCGGGCCTCGTCTGCGACCGTCTTCTCAAACCAGTGACGCACCATCCGCCCGGACGTGATCGCGACAGTGCGCGTTTCGATGACGGCCTTGCCGGCCTCGTGGGCCCTGTGCTCCTCGCGCTCCGCCGCCTCCCGCTCGCGGCCGGGAGCGTCGAGCGGCGGGTCGACCTGGTCCCAGTCGCCGACGTCACCAAGCCCGTCGTCCCAATGATCGATGCGCAGCGTCGCGTGAAGGCCGTCGCTTGCGAGCTGGTGCTCGATCGCCCGGCGTGTCTCCTCGATCGCCTCGCGCGTGTTCGCGTAGGCGAACAGCGTTCTCTCGTCGTAGCTCAGCACGACGTCGTGGCTGATCAGCGGCTCGAGCTCGGCTTCGAAGTGCTTCGCGTCGCGCAGGCGCCCATGCAGCGCCGCGGGATCGGCGAGGTCGGCCCGCAGGCGCCAGTCCTGATCCTCG
>JBEKSK010000266.1:0-4196 GCA_049517155.1 Solirubrobacteraceae bacterium | reverse complement strand
GGAGCTGCGCGCGGGCGAGGTCGGGTACCTGATCACGGGGATCAAGGACGTGACGCTGTTGCGGGTCGGCGACACGCTGACGACGCGGACGGGGGGCGCGAGCGTCGCGCTGCCCGGCTACCGCGATGTCAAGCCGATGGTCTTCTGCGGTCTCTTCCCGATCGACTCCGAGCGCTTCCCCGAGCTGCGTGACGCGCTCGAGAAGCTGACCCTCAACGACGCGGCGCTGTCCTGGGAGCCCGAGAGCTCGGACGCGCTCGGCTTCGGCTTCCGCGCCGGCTTTCTCGGCCTGCTGCACATGGACATCGTGCGCGAGCGCCTTGAGCGCGAGTACGACCTCGAGCTGCTGGCGACGATGCCGTCGGTGGGCTTCGAGGTCACGCTGACGAGCGGTGAGGAGGTCGTCGTGCACAACCCCTCCGACATGCCGGACCCGGCCGCCATCGCCGAGATCCGTGAGCCGATGATCCGCGCCACGATCATCGCGCCCAAGGAGTTCATCGGCGTGGTGATGGAGCTGTGCCGCGAGCGGCGCGGCACGCACGCCGGGATGCACTACCTCTCGCCCGAGCGCGTGCAGCTGACCTACGATTTGCCGCTGGCGGAGATCGTGATCGACTTCTTCGACCAGCTGAAGTCGCGCACGCGCGGCTACGCGTCGCTGGACTATGAGGTCACCGGAATGGTGCCGTCGAACCTCGTCAAGCTCGACGTGCTGCTCGGCGGCGACACGGTCGACGCGCTCTCGATGATCGTGCACCGCGACAAGGCCTACGAGCTCGGCAAGATGCTGACCGAGCGGCTGCGCACGAAGATCCCGCGCCAGCAGTACGACGTGCCGATCCAGGCGGCGATCGGTTCGCACGTGATCGCGCGCGAGACGGTCAAGGCGTTCCGCAAGGACGTGATCGCGAAGTGCTACGGCGGCGACATCACGCGCAAGCGAAAGCTGCTCGAGAAGCAGAAGGAGGGCAAGAAGCGGATGAAGCGCGTCGGGCGCATTGAGGTGCCCCAGGAGGCTTTCCTGGCGGTCCTGGAGCTCGGCAGCAAGCCGTAACGCTTCCCCCCAGCCGCGCGGCTTCCAGCCGCGCCAGAGCACCGTCGGGCGCCGCACCCCGCGCAAGACCTCGCCGAACCCCCGCAATTTGCGAGCAATTGGGCCCACGCCCGCGCCGTCCGGGTGCGCATGCCACATACTGTCGCCCCCGCTGTCCCGCCGGAGGCCCGCCTGTCGGATCAGGCCGGTGAACGGTGATGGCGATGGTCGAGGACGGAGCAGGCGATGTTCAAGGCTGGACGCGCGATCTCAAGGATGGGTCTGGTGCTCGCTTTCGCGTGCGCGCTGAATGTGGCGGTCGCGCACGCTGGCACCTATGAGGTCGCGATCTGCCACGACCCGGTCACCGGCTGGACCGCACCAACCGACGGCGTCTCGTTCCCGTCCGTCGGCGCTTTCGCCCTGGCGGGCGTCTATCAGGGCTGCGGCCCGTCGGGTTACCTCTACGCCACCCTCGACGGCGTCGCGCCGCACCCGGCGAGCGATCAGGCCGCCTGGCGCTTCCAGGCTCCGGCGGGCACGACGATCACCGCCGCGCAGGTATACCGAGCCCTCTCCGCCGGACCGTTCGCGCCGTATCAGGCGCCGATCGATGTGGTCGACGCGGTCTCCCCTGACGGATCGGTGAGCGTCCTTGACGACTGCGCCCAACCGTTCGGCTGCTCGTCGAGCGGAACCGGGCCACTGGTCGAGTTCGCGGCGGCCAACCTGCGCAGCTTCGGCGGTCTGACGAACGTATCCGCGATCGAGGGCATCGCCTCCTGCGGCGGCGGCTTGACCTGCCCAGCCGGCGGCGGCGCGGTCTGCCCCGAGCTGGGTGGCGATCCCTGCATCGCGAGCAACCACCTGTACGCGATGGTCGTGACGCTCGAGGACGACAGCGCCCCGACTGCGGACAACGTCAGCGGCAGCCTTGTCGCGCCCGGCGTCCTCGCGGGCCGCGCGGAGATCTCCTTCGACGCCGCCGACGGCGGCTCGGGGCTCTACTCGGGGGTCCTCGCGGTTGATGGCGTGACGGTCGCCAGTCAAGCGATCGACGCCGACGGCGGGCGCTGCACCCCGATCGACGGACCCGGCTCCGACGGGGATCAGTCCGGGGTGCTGCGCTTCGACTGGGCGGTTCCCTGCCTGCTCGCCGGCAGCGGCACGCTCGAGCTCGACACGAGCTCCCTGTCCGACGGGGCGCACAGCGTGGTCGTCAGCGTGTCTGATGCCGCCGGCAACGTCGCGACGGTCTGGAGCGGAACGATCGAGACCGACAACGCGCCCCAGGGCGGGATGCCGCAGGTCTTCGGCGACGCTCAGCAGGGCCAGTCCCTGGTCGCCGGCACCGGCAGTTGGTCACCCGCGCCAACCGGCTACGCCTACCAGTGGGAGCGCTGCACGGCGCAGGGCACCGGCTGCACACCGATCGCGGGTGCCACGGCGCCGGCCTACACCGTCACGGCGGCGGATGACTACCGCCAGCTCGCCGTGTCAGTCACCGCAACCGACGCTGACGGCTCGACGAGCGCGCTCTCGACACTCTCGGGCGTCGTGTTGGACGCCAACGGCTACGCCAGTCAGCCCGCGGGCCCCGCACTCCAGACAGGCAGCCTGCCGTCGATAATCGGCTCGACACGGGAAGGCGCGACGCTCACCGCACAGCCCGGCCAGTGGTCGGGAGGCCCGCTGAGCTACACCTTTCAGTGGGAGCTCTGCGATGCCGACGGGCTCGGCTGCGAGGCGATCGCGGGGGCGTCCGGGGCGAGCCTCAAGCTCGCGGCCGCCGACGACTACCTTCGCGTGCGCGTTCTCGTCAGCGCTGCCGGCCCGGGCGGGGCAAGCGAAGCCGCGAGCGAGCCCTCGCGCTTGATCGCCGACGCAACCGGCTCGACCGGTCCCGCGCCTGGCGGCTCGGCGGCGGCCGCGACCCCGCCGGCCGCGACGGCGACGAAACGGGTTGCGAACGGGAGCGGAGCGTGCGCTCACGCGCGGCTGCGGGCACGCATCGACGGGCGCGCGAGCGTCACGATTGCGCTCGGGCACTCGGTCGCACTGCGGGGCTCCCTGCACTGCGCCGGCGTGGCGGTGGGGAACGCGACCCTCCAGGTCGCGATAGCTCAAGCGGCGGGGGCGACCGCCCGCCGGCTCGCCGTCATCCGCACGGCGGCCGACGGATCCTTCGTCTACCTCCTCGCTTCGGGCAGCTCGCGTCACGTGACGATCAGCTACCGCGAGTTCGCCGGCGAAACGAGCGTGTCTGCGAGCGCGCGCGTGGACGTGCTGGTCACACCGGCTATCACGCTGCGCATCTCGCCCGCGCGCACCTCCAACGGTCACACGATCACCTTCAGCGGGCGCGTGTCTGGTGGCGATGAGCCCCGCGGCGGACTGCCGCTGGCGCTCGAGTATCTCGAAGGAAGCCGGTGGATGATCTACACGGAGGTGGCGGCGGCCAGCGGCGACGGGCGGTTCAGCTACCGCTACACCTTCGAGCGCACGACGCAGCCGATCACCTACACCTTCCGCATGGCGATCCCGGCGAGCGGCGTTCCGGGCTACCCCTTTCAGCCGACTGTGAGTCCCGCGCGGTCGGTGCACGTCGACCCGTAGGGGCGCCAGCCGGCGTGCTGTCGCACTCGCTCCACTCAGCTTTGGCCCACGGTCGAAAGAGCCCGGGCGGCCAGGCTGCGACAATCGAACGCGATGCCTGAGACGACCTCGATGGGGACCAACAAGCACATCGCGCTGATCGCGCATGACCACCGCAAGGCGGATCTGCTCGAATGGGCGACGTACAACCGCACGACGCTGTCCCAGCACGAGCTCTTTGCGACCGGGACAACCGGCCAGTTACTCGCCGACGAGCTGGAGCTGCCGGTGAACCTCTACCTCAGCGGGCCGCTCGGCGGCGACCAGCAGGTCGGGGCGGCGATCGCCGAGGGACGCATCGATCTCGTGATCTTCTTCTCCGACCCGCTGGCCGCCCACCCGCACGACGTCGACGTCAAGGCGCTGCTGCGAATCGCGGTGCTATACGACATCCCAATCGCCTGCAACCGCGCGTCGGCCGACTTCATGCTCTCAAGTCCGCTGATGCTCGCCCCCTACCACGGAAGCCCGCAGGTGGTCGAGTTCTAGGGGCTCCGGCCCTCCC
>JBEKSK010000265.1:0-4254 GCA_049517155.1 Solirubrobacteraceae bacterium | reverse complement strand
CCCGACCAGCACGAGAAACTCGCCATCCCTGATCGAGAGATTCAACTGGTCAACTGCCTTGCGCTTCGTCTTCGGATAAATCCGCGTCGCGCCCCTAAACGTCACAGTGGCCATCTGGATCCTTTCTGGTGCTCACGAGCGGGCGCGTCACGTGCGTCCGCATGCAGGAACGGTTTGGTGGAATCGGCGCTTCGCCGCTGCTCGCCTGTCCGGCGGGCGCAATCGTAGTGCGGCGCGGGCCGCTGCCGTGTAAGTTTTTGCGCATGGAGTTTCTGGTCGAAATCGAGGTCGCCCTGCCCGCCGATCTCGACGAGGACCGCCGCTCGGCGCTGGTGGCCGCGGAGTTCGAACGCGGCAGCGCGCTGGCGCAGGCCGGTGTCCTGCGGGCCATCTGGCGCGTTCCTGGGCGCCTCGCGAACCGCGCGATCTGGTCCGCGGCCGATGCCACCGCGCTGCATGAAGCGCTCGTCAGCCTGCCGCTGTGGCCCTACATGGACGTGGCCGTCACGCCGCTCGCGAGGCATCCGGTCGCGTCCGCGTGCCGCGGTCTGCCCGCTGCGCTCGGCGCCGACCCCGCGGCCGGCTGAGCGCTCAGTTGGCCGTCGCGACCGAGCCATCTGACCGCAGCAACCTCTCGCTTGACAATGGGCGCTCGACGACCGGGGCGATCTTCGCGTAGTCGTCCACCAGGCTGACGCCGAGCCCGGGCCCGTCCGGCACGTCGCAGTAGCCGCCGTTTCGGACCACGTCGGTGACGAAAGCCGCGGAGGAGGTGGCGGAATCCTCGTCGCTGGGGAGGAACTCCATCGTCACGAGGTTCGGGATCGTTGCGCACAGATGCAGCGTCGGGGCGGTGAGCCCGGGGCCGAGGAAGTTGTGCGGCGAAACACCGCAGTGGTGGGCCTCGGCGATCGCCGCGATCTTGCGACATCCCGACAGGCCGCCGGCCAGGCCGACGTCGGGGCGCACGAGGATCGCCACGTTGCGCGAGAGCAACTCCTCGAACTCCCAGATCGAGCTGAGCCGCTCGCCCATCGCGATCGGCGCGTCGATTCGCTTGGCGATCTCGGCCTGCGTCTCGATCGAGTCGAGCTGGATCGGGTCCTCGATGAACAGCGGATGAAACTGCGCGAGCGCGTTGCAGACGACGATCGCCTTGGTGGGGTCGAGCTTGCGGTGCAACTCGAAGATCAGGTCGACCTCATCCCCGCCCGCTTCTCGCGCCGCTGCGGCCATCGCGCAGGCCGAACTGACGAGCTTGCCGATCGGCAGGTCCTCGTAGCCGTGCACGAGCGGGTCGAACTTGACCGCCGTGAAGCCCTCTCCGGCCGCCCAGTTGACCGACGAGCTGATCTCGTCCGGGGTTCCGCCGCCGACCAGCACGTGCAGGCGGACACGGTCGCGGGTCCGCCCGCCGAGCAGCTCCCAGACCGGCAGTCCGAGCGCCTTGCCCTTGATGTCCCACAGCGCCAGGTCGATCGCGGAGACCGCTGCGGCGAGCAGGTTGCTGCGGAACGGACGCGCCCGGTATACGAGATGCCAGATGTGCTCGATCCGGAACGGGTCCGCATCGATCAACAGCGGCGTCAGCTCGCCGAGCACGCCGGCCACGCCCTTTGGGTACCCCCAGCACGCGGACTGCCCGAGGCCGCTGATGCCGCTGTCGGTCTCGAGCCGCACGAACGTGTGCTGCCCGGTCAGCTCGTTGCCGACCGCCAAGACCTCGACCGTCGCGATCTTCATCTGCCCTCCCATCTCCGAACCGGGGACAGACGGTAGCGGGCCGGGCGACCCGATGCGCCAGCGTGTCGAGCCCGCGGCTACCACGGCGGCGGACCTTGACTTCGTGCAGCGCGCGGCGGCGGGATGCGGACCGCTCCGAGCCGCCCGGATCGCTGCGGCGCGCGGCCGACTCCGGCGGCTCGCACGGCGACCCTCGATCGCAAGACGCCTTGCATCGATCGCCCTCCTGCGACGGCCTTCAAGTGCAACAACTGCCCCTCCCTCACGCTTTCCGCCTCGCCCCGGAACGCCGCTTTCAACGGCGATTCCAAGCGCCACGGTGCGGCCGACTGGAGGCTCCGGCCTCCGCGTCGCCCACGACAGTTGCCGCTTGACAGCTGCACCGGGGTTGGTGTAGCTTCGCCGAACGCTTCACGTTGAAACATTACAACAGGACGACGAACGCAGACGCTGAGGCTAGGAAAGCGGTCGTTTCGGCAGCACGCAGGACCGACGTTTGTCCATCACAGACGCTGGCGAGTGAGACCCGCCGGCGCCCGACTTTGTTGGGAGAGGAGATCCGAATGACAGTTCACGTGCCTCGTTTTGAGGCCAAGAAGAGCCGCACCTCGCGGCTCGGCAGGAAGGTCGTAGCGCTCGCGGGCACCGCGGCGCTCGTTACCGGCATTGCCGCCGGTATCGGCACGGGTTCCGCGGCGGCGGCGAGCAAGCCGTTCTGCACGAGCAGCAAGCTGACGGTGACGGTGTTCAACTTCTCCGAGATTCCCTTCAAGGGGGCGCTCGCCGGATTCGAGAAGTACTGCCCGAGCGTCAAGGTCACCTATGCGATCCAGACGACCGCTCCGACCTACCAGACGACCCTGCAGACGCAGAAGCTCTCGGGTCAGCTGACCGACATCATCGAGACCTACGACTCGCTCTCGCCGACGCTCGAGGTCGACGGAGTGGTGGCGCCACTGAACAAGTACCTCAACGCCAAGTCGTTCTACCCCGCGAGCTACTGGCTCAAGGGCATGTCGCAGTCCTACATCCCGCCGAAGGGCGCACAGCCCTCCTCGTTCGTGGGCAAGCAGTTCTTCGTCCCGATCGAGGCTGACGCGACGGTCTTCTACGTCAACAACAAGCTGCTCGGCAACTTCACGATCAACGGCAGCGCGACCACCAACGTCACCTCATCAGGCGGGACGATCGGCGACGATTGGACCTGGGCGCAGGCCGAGACGGTCTGGTCCGCCCTGACGAAGGGCAGCGTCTACGGTGTCTGCGAGCGTCCTGACTGGCAGGCGCAGTGGAACCCGTTCATCACGGCCGAGGGTGAGACCGCGATGGGCGCGACGAAGGCCGACCTCAACGGCGCCGGCGCCCTCGCGGCGTGGGCACTGCTGATCGCGCCGGAGCAGAACGGCAGTGGCATTCCGTTCGCGACGCTGCAGAAGAACGGCGACCAGTGCGATCCGTCCTTCACCGCCGGCCAGGCCGTGTTCTCGATCGGCGTCCGCGGCGACCTGCCCTCGCTGCAGGCCGCGCTCGGCGCGTCCGACCTCACCGTCCTGCCGATCCCGACGATCACGGGAGCCAAGGGCTCGGTGCGTCCGACCGGCGGCGGTAGCGTCGGCTGGGGCATCAGCACCGGGGCGAAGCACATCTCCGCGGCGCTGGACTTCCTGCACTACTTCTACTCGCCCGCCGGTTACGGCGCAGCGGAGAAGACGTACGGGATCGTGCCTGCCGTGACCAGCATCGCAGCAGACCCGAAGGCCGTTTGGGCCACGCTGCCGAACAACCCGGCAAACAACGCCGCGTACACGATCGCCGCCAACACGGTCCAGGCGATCGCGCCGCAGGCCCCGGGTACCGTGTACTCGGACTCGCAGACCAACATCCCGAACGCGATCGAGGCAGTGCTCGGGGGCACGCCGATCAGCACGGCGATGGCGGCACTGCAGACGCAGACCCAAGCGGACTACGCGGGGGCGTTGATCCCCAAGCAGACCTAGCTCCAAGTATGCGTCAGTGAGTGAGTAGGTAGCGCAAGGGAACGGCCGGCTCGAAGCTGAGTCGGCCGTTCCCGTTACCTGCGCAGTTCAGTTGCCTGGCCTTGCACCTCAACTTCCGGGAAGGGATCCTTAGACACACCGTGGCGACGCTGATGCCAGAACCGCTCGTCGAACCAGGCGTCGCCCTGCCCGGGGCCGGCCGCCGCCGACGGCGCAGTGACGGGCGCTCCGCGCTCTTCATGATCGGGCCGAACGTGATCCTGTTCACGATCTTCGTCGGGATCCCGATCCTCGGCGCCTTCGCGCTCAGCCTGTTTGCCTGGACGCTCAGCGGCAGCCCGACCTGGGTCGGGCTCGCGAACTACACAGCAATGTTCAAGGATCCGCTCGTCGCGATTTCGGTCAAGAACACCCTCTACTTCGTGGCGATGGGCGTTCTGCCCACCGTGTTCATCTCGCTCGGGCTGGCGATGCTGATCAACTTCAACTTCCGTGGCATCACGATCGTCCGCTC
>JBEKSK010000264.1:0-4274 GCA_049517155.1 Solirubrobacteraceae bacterium | reverse complement strand
TCAGGTACCCGGAGTCCGCCGTGCGCAGCGCCGTGTCGGCGAGGCCCTTGCGCGCGCCGTGGGTCGAGATGAAGTACTCGAGCACGGAGAGGCCCTCGACGAAGTTCGCCTTGATCGGCCGCTCGATGATCTCGCCCTTCGGGTTCGCCATCAGCCCGCGCATCCCCGCCAGCTGGCGGATCTGCTTGAAGGAGCCGCGCGCGCCCGAGTTGGCCATCATGAAGATGGGGTTCAGCTCGTGGAGGTTCTCGACCATTGCGTCGGCGACCTCGTCGGTGCAGGCGTTCCACAGGTCGACGACGGCCTCGTGGCGCTCCTCCTGGGTGATCAGGCCCTGGTCGTACTGCTCCTGGACCTCCGCGACCTTGTCCTCGTAGCCGGCGAGGATCTCCGGCTTGCTCGGCGGCACGACGACGTCGTTCTTGGAGATCGTGATCCCCGCCTGCGTCGCGTACTTGAAGCCGAGGTCCTTGAAGGCGTCCAGGACCAGCGAGATCGTCGTCGCGCCGTAGCGCTGGACGAGCGCGTCGATCAGCCGCGTCGTGTCGCGCTTCTTCATCGACTGGTTGACGAACACATAGGTCGTCGGGTCGAACTCACCGCTCAGGGCCTCCTCGAGCGCGCGTTCGATGTGGTCGTTGTAGATGATCCGCCCGACCGTGGTGAGGATGTGCCCGCCGCCGTGGCGGAAGGGACGGAACTCGGCCAGATCGTGCAGCTTCACGACGCGAGCCTCGTAGGAGAGCTCGGCCTCCTGTGCGGTGCGGAAGACGTGCGGCCGCGGATCGGCGGTCGCCCGGTCGATCTTCGCCAGCTCCTCCGGCTCGGGGCCGTAGGTGAGGTAGTAGGCGCCGAGGATCATGTCCTGCGACGGGGTCGCGAGCGGCGCGCCGTGCGCCGGCGAGAGGATGTTGTTGGAGGACAGCATCAGGATGCGGGCCTCCGCCTGGGCCTCGGCCGAGAGCGGCAGATGGACCGCCATCTGGTCGCCGTCGAAGTCGGCGTTGAAGGCGTGGCAGACCAGCGGGTGAACCTGGATCGCCTTGCCCTCGACCAGCAGCGGCTCAAACGCCTGGATCCCGAGACGGTGGAGCGTCGGCGCGCGGTTCAGCAGCACCGGGTGCTCGTGGATGACCTCCTCGAGCACGTCCCAGACCTCGGGGATCATCGAGTCGACCATCTTCTTGGCCGCCTTGATGTTCTGCGCCGACTTGCGCTCGACCAGCCGCGACATGATGAACGGCTTGAACAGCTCGAGCGCCATCAGCTTCGGCAGGCCGCACTGGTGCAGCTTCAGATAGGGGCCTGAGACGATCACCGAGCGGCCGGAGTAGTCGACGCGCTTGCCGAGCAGGTTCTGGCGGAAGCGGCCCTGCTTGCCCTTGAGCATGTCCGAGAGCGACTTCAGCGGCCGGTTGCCCGGTCCCGTGACCGGGCGCCCGCGGCGGCCGTTGTCGAACAACGCGTCGACGGCCTCCTGCAGCATCCGCTTCTCGTTGTTGACGATGATCTCCGGCGCGCCGAGATCCAGCAGCCGCTTGAGGCGGTTGTTGCGGTTGATCACGCGGCGATAGAGGTCGTTGAGGTCGCTGGTCGCGAAGCGCCCGCCATCGAGCTGGACCATCGGGCGCAGCTCCGGCGGGATCACCGGCACCGCGTCGAGCACCATCATCTCGGGCTTGTTGCCGGACTGGATGAAGGCCGAGACGACCTTCAGGCGCTTGACCGCGCGGGCCTGCTTCTGTCCCTTGGCGGTCTTGACCTGGTCGAGCAGTTCGATGCGCTCGGCCTCCAGGTCGACCTGCTGGAGCAGGTCGCGGATCGCCTCGGCGCCCATGCCGCCGCGGAAGTAGTCGCCAAAGCCGTAGGAGGAGCCGAAGCGCTCCTTCAGCTCGCGAAACAGCGTCTCGTCATGCTCGATCTGCTTGGGCTCCATCGTCTTGAAGAGCTCCCACACCTGACGCACGCGGTCCGCGGCATCGTCGATGTAGGCCTCGGTGTCGGCGATGTCGGCCTCAAAGGTCTTGCGGAGATCCTTGAGCAGCTTCTCGCGGTCATCCGCGGAGAGCTTCGCGACCTTGACGTCGAGCGAGTCCGCCCAGAGGTGATCCTCGGCGGAGAAGCCGGTCTGCTTGCCGGTCTCGAGGTAGCCCTCGCGGCGCGCGAGCGACTCGCGCAGTTCGAGTACGCGCTCCTCACGCTCGCCGGCGTAGGAGTCCAGCACCTTGCCGATTTCCTTCTCGAGCTTGTCGGCGTCGCGCGTGCGCGCTTCGTCGTCGACCCAGGTGACGATCGAGGCGGCGAAGTAGAGCACCTTCTCGAGGTCCTTCGGCGCCATGTCGAGCAGGTAGCCGATACGGCTCGGAACGCCCTTGAAGAACCAGATGTGGCTGACCGGCGCGGCGAGATCGACGTGGCCCATGCGCTCGCGGCGCACCTTGGAGCGCGTCACCTCGACACCGCAGCGCTCGCAGACGATGCCCTTGTAGCGGACGCGCTTGTACTTTCCGCAGTAGCACTCCCAGTCCTTGGTCGGACCGAAGATCCGCTCGCAGAAGAGGCCGTCCTTCTCCGGCTTGAGCGTGCGGTAGTTGATCGTCTCCGGCTTGGTGACCTCGCCGGAGCTCCAGCCGCGGATCTGCTTGGACGATGCGAGACTGATCTCGATCGCGTCGAAGTTATTGATGTCGATCACTCTGACTCCTCGTCAATTGCCACTGCGTCAATGTCGTCCTCGCCGTCCAGCGAGTCCTCGGCGTCAAGCGAATCGAGGTCGATCTCGATTCCCAGGTCGTCGAGCGAATCCTCCGTGCCGAGCACCCCGGCAGCGGCGACCACGTCGAGGTCGACGGCGTCCGCGTCGGCGTCATCGACCTCCGCTTCCTCATCGTCCTCCTCATCGTCATCCGCCGGATCCGCGGGCGCCACCTCGGCTGCCGCGTCATCCTCGACCCGCACGCCTGAGAGGTCGATGCCCAGCTCCTCGGCGGCGCGCAACAGATCGTCGTCCTCGTCACGCATCTCCGCGCGCTGTCCTTCCTCGGACACCACGTTGACGTCGAGCGCGAGCGACTGCATCTCCTTCAGCAGCACCTTGAAGGACTCGGGGATCGACGGCTCGGCGATGTTCTCGCCCTTGACGATCGCCTCGTAGGCCTTCACGCGCCCGACCGTGTCGTCGGACTTGATCGTGAGCATCTCCTGCAGCGTGTAGGCCGCACCGTATGCCTCGAGCGCCCAGACCTCCATCTCGCCGAAGCGCTGGCCGCCGAACTGCGCCTTGCCGCCGAGCGGCTGCTGGGTGACCAGCGAGTACGGTCCGGTCGAACGCGCGTGGATCTTGTCGTCGACGAGGTGCAGCAGCTTCAGGATGTACATGTAGCCGACGGTCACCTTCTCCGCGAACGGCTCGCCGGTGCGCCCGTTGAACAGCTGCACCTTGCCCGAGGCCTGCTCGCCGACGCGCCGCTTCTTGTCGACGTCCATGTGGATCCGTCCGGTGTGCTCGTCCTGCCAGCGCACGAGCGCCTCGTCGACGTCGCCGACGGTCGCGCCGTCGAACACCGGCGTGGCGACATAGACCTTCGGGCGGGCGCCGTCGGTGGCGTTGATCGCCACCTCCTTGGCCAGCGCGCGCGCCTGCGAGCCGTCGTCGTACCAGCCGTTGGCCGCGACCCAGCCGAGGTGCGTCTCCAGGATCTGACCGAGGTTCATGCGGCTCGGCACGCCCAGCGGGTTGAGGATCACGTCGACCGGGGTGCCGTCCTCCAGGAACGGCATGTCCTGGATGTCGACGATCTTCGAGATCACGCCCTTGTTGCCGTGGCGGCCGGCGAGCTTGTCGCCCTCGGCGATCTTGCGCTTCTTGGCGACGAACACGCGCACCAGGTCGTTGACGCCGGGTGGCAGGTCGTCGCCCTCGTCGCGGGTGAAGGTCTTGACGTCGATCACGACGCCGCCCTCGCCGTGGGGCACTTTCAGCGAGGTGTCGCGCACCTCGCGCGCCTTCTCCTTGAAGATCGCGCGGATCAGCTTCTCCTCGGCTGTCAGCTCGGTCTCGCCCTTGGGCGTGACCTTGCCGACGAGCAGGTCACCGGAGGTGACCTCGGCGCCGATCCGGACGATGCCGCGGTCGTCGAGGTTGCGCAGCGACTCCTCCGAGCGGTTCGGGATGTCACGCGTGATCTCCTCGTCGCCGAGCTTGGTCGTGCGCGCGTCGATCTCGTACTCCTCGATGTGAATCGAGGTCAGCTCGTCGTCGCGGACCAGCCGCT
>JBEKSK010000263.1:0-4286 GCA_049517155.1 Solirubrobacteraceae bacterium | reverse complement strand
CCAGATCAGAACCTGGTAGGGGCCGCCGTCGCATGCCCCCTGTCTTCAGTGACGGGAGCGAAACCGATGCGGCGCCGAGATCTCGCGGCGCCGCGATCGCTTAGACGAGGCTCGCCTGGGCCGAGTGTTCTGCGTCGAGTGTTCCCATGGCGTCTTGCATCTGGCCGGTGTCCACGTACTGCTGGAAACTCGCCGCCTTCCCGTCGCTGAACGTCCAGACGTGGCAGGCCTGGGCATTGATGCTCTTGCCAGTCGCCTTGTGAACGCCGGTATGGCGGCATTCAGCGACGACAGTCCTGCCAGCGTCATGGAACTTCTCGGGCGTGACCGTGAATCCGTCCCACTCCGTGCCAAGTCGCATGAACAGGTTCTGCAAAATGGCGTCCCCGCCAATCCACGCCTTGCCATCAGGCTTGTAGGGGTTACCCTCGGCCTCGCGCCACTCGATGCTCGGATCGAAAATGGCCAACACGCTCGGAACGTCACCGCGCCCCCTTCAGGATCGTCCAACCAGCGCGATCGTCCCAGCTGGCCTACCAGGCGTCAAGGTCGCCACGACACCGTGGAGTCACGCGCAGATCACCTCCGCGCGTCGTTTGCGCGCGCGACGCATGTGGACGTGCCGCGCCGCCCCAGGCAGGTGCTCGCGATGATCACCCGATTCCTCGAAGCATCAGCCTGACACGGGGATCCCCCGCATTCGCGAGACCTCGGCGCGGCTTCCGTTCGCGCGTGGTCTCACTCGTATCGGATTCTCGCGCCAAGCGATCGCGCCGAACGGTCGGTGATGGGGTCTTGACCTAGCCGAGCGCTCCGGTGATCGCGGCTGTTGCCGCTTGCTCGCTGGCGCTGACGGCCTCTCCGCCGCGGCCGTGCTCCCGGTGCGCATGCGCGACCTCGTCTGCGAGGTGGATGATGAAGCGCTTGTACTCATCGAGCTCCTGCGGTGTCACCTTGCCTTGGAGCAGCGCGACCGCGTCGCGCAGGTGCCCGAGGGAGTGTTCCCTGAGCTCATCGACTGAGTGATACCGCGTGTGATCGAGCTTGGGCTTCACCGCAACGATCTCGTCGAGCAACTCGCTTTGACCGTGCTGCTTGCGCGCCTCGGCGTAGGCCTTCGCCATCGAGACGGTCTCGCGCAGCAAGCCGCCCCGCTGCGCCGTGATCACGATCATGCCGGCGCTCGGCGGCCCCTCCAGAACCAGTTCCCACTCCTGCGACGTGAAGTCGGCCTTCGTAGTCATTCGATGCTCCCTCTCGGTGTCTGGGCCCCGCGAGCCAGTGTAGGCATCCGTCGTTGCGGGCGACTCCTGCGCGACCGCTCCCCGCGTAAAGCACCACTCGACGTTGACGCTCGCACCAGTTCGATATGGCCAGTCGCCACAAGCAACTGCGCCTTGCGGGGGCGGGGTCCTGGCTGGGTCGTTGATGCACGCCGCTGCGTCGACCGGGCGGTCAACGTCCGAGCGACTAGACGTTCAGGCGCAGGACCTGTATCTGGTTGCCGCCGTCTTGTGCGACGAAGAGGATCGTGTGGGGCCCGGCTTGGCTGATCGAGACCATGGTTTCGAGCGCCGCGTTCGCTCCGCGCCAGGGTGTCCGTATCTGGGCGACACCGTCGCGGGCGAACCCTGTGTCGAGTGAGCCGTCGGGACGTAGTGCCTCGATCGTGAGCTCCGTTCGGTTCGCGTATAGCGATTCGACTATGAGAGTATCGTTCCCGTCAGGGAACGCTTGCACGGCGCCGTCCATGCTGGACGGGAACTTGATCGTCTCTCCGATCTGTTGCCCGTCCGCCGAAAATCGCGCGATGAGACCTGTGGCGGATCGCGAAGGCTTGAAGCCGTAGCAGGGCTTCTGCCCGGTTCCGATTACGGTGAAGCCTGAGCCGTCGGTGTACACGTCGCCTTCGAACGCATCGAGGTGAAGCGTTTCCCAGAACCGCCCAAGCCGTTGCTGGAACATCGGCACCGGCTGGCCGGTCGAGGTGAGCATCTCGAGGGACATGCCCCAGCAGCCCATGTTCCCGTAGCCGACGGAGGCGAGAATGTCGCCGTTCGGCTCAAGGACCGGCGGTGCTACGCCCGAGTCCTCACCTGTCGGAATAGCTTCGCGTCCGCCGGCTCCGAAGGCGGTGTCAAGATGCCCTGCGGGGGACAGGGCAGCCATCGAGTTAGTCACGCAGCAGCCGCTGCCCTTACTGGCACCGATCACGATCTCGCCCGACGGCTCCTGAACGACGGACTCCGCTTCCTCACGGAACGGCAGCAAACTCCAGCCATCGGTACCGAAGCTCCGATCAGGCTGGCCCTGCGGGGTGATCTCGCCGACTACCCAGTGATCCCCGTAGCCGCCTGCCAGGAGCGCGCCACCGCCGATCGCGGGCGCCACGGCATCGATCTGCAGGCCGCCAAGCCAACCGGTGGTAGACGGAGCCTTCGGTGCTGGTTGTGCTGGTCCGAGCGTTGCTACGCCCGCCTGCCCGAACGCGAGATTCGGCGTGCAGGTCGGCGTAACGGAATGCAAAGCGACCGACTTCCTGTTCGGGTCGCCGCCGGAGGAGATGGCGATCAAAGTTGAACCGTCCGACAGCACCGCACTTGCGACAACCGGGATCTGTCCAAGGTGCGCCGGCAACTCGAGACCCCGTCCGCCGTTGCACGCCGGGTCTGCAATTCTCGGCTGCACGGTAAACCCACTCGGAGCGGCCGAAGCAGCCGCGACAACCCGCGCCCGCCCCTCCGATAGCGCGCCGCCGCAAAGCAGCACCGCTAGGGTCATGACTGCGATGGCGGCCGTCCTTCGCACCGCCGGCAATCATCGCAGCCCCTGCAGTTCAGGAGGTCTCGCCTATGCCCGACCCACATCGACTGGCGGGGTACGCTCGCGTGTCGCGCCAGTCGATGTTCTCTAAGCCTGACTCGCGCCGTATCGACGCGTCGGCTGCCGCTGCTGCGGGTCGCCCCGGCGGCGTTGCGATTTGGTCGCGTCCGCCAGTGCGTGGCGCACAATCGGTGGGGCGGCGCCTGTCTCGCATCGCAGTCTTGAAACGGGGTCGCGACTGGAAGTCGGCTATGCGACCGCAGCGCGCTAGAGTCGCGGCCTCCTATCCGACGGCCGCGCCGACCAGCGCGGAAAGGAGCTAAACGAATGGCACTTGGGTTCTACATCACCGGCACCGGGTTCACGCCTGAGAAGTACGACACCACGCTCGTCCAGATCGAGGAGGCAGGACAGGGCACACCTGACGGACGCCGCTACCACGTCGCGCTCGAATCCGGCGGAGAGATTCAGGTCTTCGACATCTGGGAATCGCAGGCGGCCTTTGACGCATTCGGCGAGACACTCCTCCCGATCCTGACTGGCGCGGGAATCGAACTCAATCCGCCGATGGTCGCTACCGTCCACAACGTGATCAACGGCTGACGGGGCACCTGGCGACCGTGCGGCGTGGCCAGCCGCCGGCAAGCGGAGCAATCCCG
Source organism: Solirubrobacteraceae bacterium (assembly GCA_049517155.1). Lineage (GTDB taxonomy): Bacteria > Actinomycetota > Thermoleophilia > Solirubrobacterales > Solirubrobacteraceae > Palsa-513. The sequence continues at coordinate 804 of JBEKSK010000263.1, read as the reverse complement.
GGAGGCGCCATTCGCCGGTGTGCTCGCTCTCGCTCGCGCGTGTGAAAGCGGCGTCGCGACCGCGGGTGTCCCCGCCTCCAGACCCGCGCAAGAGATGCGTCCGCTGCACTGCCGACCCGGGATCGGTCTTGTCCGGTTTCAGCCGGCGTTTCGCATTTCGCGAAATGCCGGAAAAACCGCCGCCAGCAACGGCGCGGCCACACGCGACCGAAGGCGTCGGTTCCGGTCGGGCGGGGCGCTCGTGTTTCGTCCGACTCGGGCGTCCTGGCCGGCATTGGTGCGGGCGCCTCGTCTGCCCGCACAGCGTGCCCCGACTGGATTCGGCCAGATGCGTCGCGCAGGCAGGTCCCATCCGGCGGCTCGCGAAACCGACGTGGAACGACACGCGAATCCACCAAGAACATGCTCGGTCCACGGACGGTACGATTTCCCGCCAATCGCGCATCCGATGAACTCAGGAGACGCTGCGGAAGCGGACGGCCATACTCGTAGGCGTCGGCCCTGGGCCGCGAACATCACCTTCCTCGGCGTCGGATTGATGATCGGCGGCTCGACCGATATCAGCGGGCCTGGCGGCGGGATCCTCGTGGTCGGAGTCTTCGTGGTCCTGTGTGGGGTCGGTTGCTTGCTTTTCAAACGGGAGTAGCGGGTCAACCGGCTGTGGCTGAGTAGTAGTCGCATCGTCCCGGTGGCCGCCGGCCCCCAGCCGGATTCAGGCAGCTCGTTTTGGTCATTTGGGCCCGTGTTTACTGGGCTTAGGATGACGAGCGAGAGCGCCTTTGCCGCCCAGGGTACATGTAGGCG
>JBEKSK010000262.1:0-4289 GCA_049517155.1 Solirubrobacteraceae bacterium | reverse complement strand
GCGGCGGGCGAGCTCAGCGTGATGGCCGACCACTACGCCGAGGTCGGCGGCAAGCCCCACCGCGTGCGCGACGGCGCCGTGAACCTCGGCCTGGCAGTCGACGTCGAGAAGAAGGACGGCTCGCGCACGCTGATGGTGCCGGTCATCCGCGCCGCCGACCGGCTGTCCTTCGACGCCTTCCTCGCCGCCTACGACGCCCTGGTCGAGAAGGCCCGCACCAACACGCTGAGCGCTGACGACCTGGTCGGCGCCAACGTGACCCTCACCAACCCCGGCGGCCTGGGCACCGGCGCATCGGTGCCGAGGCTGATGCCCGGACAGGGCACGATCGTGGCCACCGGGTCGATCGGCTACCCGCCCGGCCTGGCGGAGGTCGGTGAGCGGATCGGCGCCCAGAAGGTGATGACGCTGACCTCGACCTACGACCACCGCATCATCCAGGGGGCGGAGTCGGGCCGCTTCCTCGCCAGAATCGACGCCCTGCTCGGCGGCGCCGACGCCTTCTACGAGCAGGCCTTCGCGGCGATCGGGGCAGCGTTTGCGCCACTCCCGGCGCGGGCTGAGCCGGCGGCCGCGAGCGCGCCCGCGAGCGCCCCGCCGAGCGAGGAGCTGCTGCAGGCGGCGGCCACCGCCAACGCGATCGTGCGCTCGCTGCGCACACACGGCCACCTCGCGGCGACGCTTGACCCGCTCGGCTCGACACCGCGCGGCGATCCGGCGCTCGACCCGCAGGCGATCGGCCTGACGACGGTTCTGATGGCGCAGATCCCGTCGAAGCTGCTGCACATCTTCGTGCCGGGAGCCACGCTCGCCGAAGCCTTCCCGCAGCTGCGCGAGACCTACTGCGGCACGATCGCCTACCAGATCGAGCACATCGCCTCCCACCAGGTGCGCCGCTGGCTGCGCGAGAAGATCGAGGGCGGCACGTTCCGGCGGCCGCTGAGCCCGCAGGAGCAACGCGCGCTGCTGACGCGCCTGATCGAGGTCGACTCGCTCGAGCGCTTCATGCACAAGGCCTATCTCGGCCAGCACCAGTTCTCGATCGAGGGCGTGGACATGACGGTCCCGATGCTCGACGAGCTGATCCGCCTTTCGGCTTCGCGCGGCGCGCAGGAGGTGGTTGTCGGGATGGCCCACCGCGGCCGCCTGAACGTGCTCGCGCACAACCTGGGCCGCCCCTACGAATCGATCTTCGCGGAGTTCGAAGGCGCGGCCACGCTCGAGGCCGTGACGACCATCCCCCAGGGCGGCACCGGCGACGTCAAGTACCACCACGGGGCCCAGGGCCATTACAAGCTCGAGTCGGGCGAGTCGATCAGGGTCAACCTGGAGTCCAACCCGTCGCATCTGGAGGCCGTCTCGCCGGTCGTGATGGGGGCGACGCGAGCCGCTCAGAGCAGCCACGAAGGAACGCACGCGGAGCGCGATTCGGCCCGCGCGGTGCCGATCGTGATTCACGGCGACGCCGCATTCCCCGCGCAGGGCGTGGTGACCGAGACGCTCAACCTCCAGGCGCTCGACGGCTACAGCGTCGGCGGCACGCTGCACCTGATCACCAACAACCAGGTCGGCTTCACGACCGACCCCGACGACGCCCGCTCGACGCAGTGGGCGTCGGACCCGGCGAAGGGCTTCGACATCCCGATCATCCACGTCAACGCCGACGACGTCGAGGCCTGCATCTCGGCTGTTCGCCTCGCCTTCGCCTTCCGCGAGGAGTTCGGGCACGACGTGCTCATCGATCTGATCGGCTATCGCCGCTTCGGCCACAACGAGTCCGACGAGCCGGCCTACACGCAGCCCGAGATGTACGCCGTGATCAAGGGCAAGAAGCGCGTCTGGGAGCTGTGGGCGGATGAGCTGATCCGCCGCCGCGTGATCAGCCCGCCCGAGGTTGACCAGCAGCTCGCAGCGGCGTGGGAAGCACTGACGGACCGCCACCAGGAGCTCAAGGAGCAGATCGCAGAGCTGCGCGAGAGCGGTGCGGCCGAGAGCCCCACCGGCGAGTACGAGCTCGACCGCACGGCCTCGCCGGATGTGGACACGAGCGTCCCGGGCGAGCTCCTGCGCGAGATCAACGAGAACCTGCTGCGCGTGCCCGCCGGTTTCACCGTCCACCCCAAGCTCGTGCGCCAGCTCGAGCGCCGTCGCGAGGCGCTGGAGACCGAGGTCGACTGGGCGCATGCCGAGGCGCTCGCCTTCGGGGCGCTGCTGGCGGAGGGGACCTCGATCCGCCTGACCGGCCAGGACGCCGAGCGCGGCACCTTCAGCCAGCGCCACCTCGTGCTGCACGACGCCGACAACGGGCAGACGGTCTGCCCGATCGCGGCACTGCCGAGCTCCAGCGCGCCGTTCGAGCTGCACAACAGCCCGCTCTCGGAGGTCGGCTGCCTGGGCTTCGAATACGGCTACAGCCAGGAGGCGCCCGAGACTCTCGTGCTGTGGGAAGCGCAGTTCGGCGACTTCGTCAACGCCGCCCAGGTGATCGTCGACCAGTTCATCGCCTCGGGACTGGCGAAGTGGGGACAGAGCTCGCGCCTGACCCTGCTCCTGCCCCACGGCTACGAGGGTTCGGGGCCCGAGCACTCCTCGGCGCGTCTCGAGCGCTTCCTCGCCCTGGCGGCCGAGGGTAACCTCCGCGTCGCGACGCCCACAACCCCCGCGCAGTACTTCCATCTGCTGCGCCGCCAGGCGAGGATCGTCAAGCAGCGGCCGCTGATCGTGATGACCCCCAAGTCGCTGCTGCGGCTCCCGCAGGCCTCAAGCCCGCTGTCCGCGCTGAGCGACGGGCAGTTCGAGCCGGTGCTCGCCGAGCCCGGGATCGACGACTCGAAGGTGACGAGACTGATCCTCTGCACCGGCAAGATCTACTACGACCTCGCCGGCCACCCGGATCGCCAAGACAACGAGCGCATCGCGATCGGCCGTGTCGAGCTGCTCTATCCGTTCCCCGAAAGCCAGCTGCTCGAGACGATCAGCCGCTACCCCAACCTGACCGAGCTCGCCTGGGTGCAGGAGGAGCCGCGCAATATGGGCGCGCGCGCCCACATGAACGCGCGGCTGCGCCAGGTGATGCCGCGCGAGCTCTCCTACGGCTACATCGGGCGCCCCGAACGAGCCAGCCCGGGTGAGGGCTATCCCGCCGCCCACGCAGCCGAGCAGAGCCGCATCGTTCGCACGGCGCTCGACCTCGCCACACCGCTGTCGCAGTTCCCGGCAAAGACGCCGGGCGAGCGCTAGCGCGGCGGGCGGGCGGCGCCCCGCGCGCGATCCCGGCACGCCACACCGCCCGCGCCCGCCCCCGCGCTCAGCCGAACAGCGTCAGCTCAGGCTCGCGCTCGCCGCGCAGCACGGCCAGATCGACCTCCACGCAGGCGATGCCCCGCGCCGCCGCCAGCACGCTCGCCTGCGGCTTGATCTGCTGGGCCGCGAGCACGCCGCGGCACTCGCTCATCGCCGGATCCAGGCGGATGCGCTCGAGGTAGCGGCTGAGCTGCTCGACCGCGTCGATCGTGGCGACGCGTTTGATCTCGACCGCGATCCAGCCATCACCGTCATCGCGGCACATCAGGTCAACGGGGCCGATATCGGTCGGCCATTCGCGCCGCACGAGCCGGAAGCCCTCGCCACAGCGCTGCGGCGCCGCAGCCAACAGCTCCTGCAGATCACGCTCCACGCCGTCCTTCTCAAGGCCCGCCGCCTCGCCCGTGTCGTGGGTCTGATCGAGCAGGACCTCGTCGATCGCGATCTCGATCCGCTCCTCCCCCTTCAGCTTTCGCACCTCGATGCGCACCGGCGGCTCGCCCTGCACATCGATCACGGTCGGCGCCGTCATCCAGTTCTGCGGCTTGTAGCCGCCGCTGTCTGCGTGCACCATCATCGAGCCGTCCGACTTGAGCACGAGCAGCCGCACCGCCATCGGCAGAACGGTCGCCAGGCGGCCGCTGTAGATGACCTCGCAACGGGCGACGATCAGGCGCACGCGCGAAAGCTACAGCCCGCCGCGCCGGTGCGCACGACCGCGCGCCGGCTCAGCGGCAGAAGGTGCAGCCGTCGCCGCCCTCGTCCAGAGACCTGGAGTGGGCGATCCGATGCTCGCTGGCGACACGAGGGTCCGCAAGGCCGCGATCGTGCTCGAGGCGCTCGAGGTATTGCTGGACGAGCGAGGAGCCGAAACGGTGCAGCCGGGTGAGGGGTCTGGGCATGAGGTCTTCCTGGTCGCAGTGGTCTGTCCCCTCCCTCTCGGAGCGAGGCTACGCCGCAGGCGGTGGTATGTCCAAGACCTGTTA
>JBEKSK010000261.1:0-5125 GCA_049517155.1 Solirubrobacteraceae bacterium | reverse complement strand
CGAAGAGCCCGGCGACCACCCACAGGACGACGGTGTCGGTATGGATGAAGAGGCCCTTGCGGTGGATCCAGATCGCCGAACCGAGGAGGAAGGTTCCGATCGCGATCGCGCTGATCACAGGATCGCCGCGGCGCACAGCGCCCGGCTGCGCGCGCCGGTCGACCGGCGCCGGGGAGCCGGCGCGCCGCTCTGCGCGTGACATGGCTGACCAGACCACGCGGCGCATCATAAGCGCTTTCTAACACCCCTGACATCTATGTTCACACGATAGATGAGGAATGGGCGTATCGCGTTGCCGCGGAGCCGATGGCTCGACGCTCCCGCCTGCGCCGCCCCGCGTGGCCGCCGCGAGCCGCATCCCGCGCTCGTCTGCCCGCGATCCGCCGGCGGACGCCGGCGATGACCTCCGGCGGGGCTGTTAAGGTCGTCTCGTTTGAGCGGCGTGCCTTCTCAACCGCCCGCGGGCTCGCTTCGCTTGCTCGCAACACGCCGAGGCGGCCGTGCCGGCCGCCGGGGAGGCCGTGTTCTGATTCTCGCCGTGGCCGTCTGCACAGCGGCAGCGGCGCTCGCCATCGGTGCCGGGCGGCCGGAGCGTGCAGGCGCCTCGGCGAGGCTGCCGTGGGTGACGGTGTCGCCGCTGCGGGGCACACCGGATGCCTCGCCCACAACGCAGATCAGCTTTCTCGGGGCGTCCGCTGCCGACATCTCGCACGTCAGCGCCCGCGGCTCCGAAAGCGGTGAGCATCGCGGCGCGCTCGAGCCCTACGCGACCGGTACAGGCGCGAGCTACCTCATGCCGCGGGCTTTCAGCGCCGGCGAGCGGGTGACGGTAACGGCAGTCGAGAGCAACGGCGACGAACGCCGCGCGATTGGCACGAGCTTCACCGTGGGCAGGCTCTACCAGGTGCCCCCGCCGCCATCCCTGCCGCGCAGCGCGCCGACCGCCGGCTCCGAGCAGAGCTTCGTCTCGCTGCCGAACATGCACCCTCCGACCGTGGACGTCACCACACCGGCAGCCGACCCGGGCCTCGGCGATATTTTCCTCGCACCCAAGGACGGTGCCTCGCAGCCCGGCGCGATGATCGTCAACCCGGCAGGGCAGCTGGTCTGGTTCTCCCCGTCGCCGCCGGGCCAGGAGGCCGCCGACCTGCGCGTCCAGGACTACCTCGGCCAGACGGCCCTGACCTACTGGCAGGGCTCAATCGTCCTCAACCACGGCGTCGGCGAGGGCGTGATCGACAACACGCACTACCAGACGATCGCGCGCGTCAGGGCCGGCAACGGCCTCTCGATGGATCTGCATGAGTTCGATCTCGCGCCGGGCGGCGTGGCCTGGATCACGGTCTATGAGCCCGTCTACGCGAACCTCAGCTCGGTCGGCGGCTCCACGCACGGGATCATCGAGGACTGCGCGGTGCAGGAAATCGACGTGAGAACCGGCCTCGTGATGTTCGAATGGCACGCGCTGGGGCACGTTCCGCTGTCGGCCTCGCACTGGCCCGTGCCGCACACGGCCGGGTCTGACTGGGACTGGTTCCACATCAACTCGATCGATGTCGAGCCGGACCAGAACGTGCTGGTCAACTCCCGCAACACCTGGGCCGCCTACCAGATCGGACACAGCCTCGGCTCGATCCTCTGGAGCCTCGGCGGGCGCAGCAGCTCGTTCGAGCTGGGTCCGGGCGTGCGGTTCGCCTGGCAGCACGACGTGAGAATGCTCGCCGACGGAACCATCCAGATGTTCGACAACGAGGATGACCCCGAGATCGAGGACCGATCGCGAGGCATCGACATAAAGCTCGACTTCGCCACGCACACGGCGACGCTGCTGCAGCAGTACGTCAATCCCGGCCGGCCCGTGCTCGCCGACAGCCAGGGCGACGTGCAGCAACTCCCCAACGGCGACCACCTGCTGGGTTGGGGCGCCGTCGGCTTGGTGTCCGAGCTCTCTCCGGCCGGGGCGCTCACCTTCGAGATGAGCCTGGCCGAGAACGTCGCTTCATATCGTGCGTATCGCTTCCCGTGGGTCGCCACCCCGGCGCGTGCACCCGCGATCGCCGCGAGCGTTGCCAGCGCCCCCGCAACGACTGACGTCGCCGCGAGCTGGAACGGCGCCACCGCCGTCGTGAGCTGGCAGGTGCTCGGGGGTACGAGCCCGGCCGCCCTCGCCCCGGTCGGATCGCCAGTGGCGAGCAGCGGCTTTGAGACCACGATCGCCTCTGCGACGAGCGCCCCCTACGTCGCCGTACAGGCGCTCGGGGCCGGCGGCGCGGTGCTTGCCACCTCGGCCGCCGTCACGCCCACGCCGGCCTGAGCCGGCCCGGTATGCCAACGCCCGGGCGCGCGCCGCCGGCGCCGCCTCGGTGCCTCCAGCCGCGCCGGGAGGGGGGTAAACTCGAGCGGGTGAGCGCGACGACCGACGCCAAGGAGCAGATCGCGACGGCGCTGGCAAGCATCGCCGAGGAGGTCCCCGCGCTGGCGCCGCTGAAGCTCGTCTTCGCAGTGGTGCTGCGCGGCCGCGGCGACGTGCAGCAGTTTCGCGTCGAGCTCCCGCAGCGCAAGGTCACCAAGGAGATCGCAACCGATGCGCGGGTGACGGTCGAGATGCCTCGCGCCTTCTTCAACGTGATGGTCTCCGAGGGCGCACGGGTCGCCGACTGGCGTGAGGCGTTCCACTACGGGCAGGCGAAGGCGACCGGCGTTCCCCAGTTGCTGAAGCTGGTCGAGCGCGTGGTGGACATGCACGAGGAGCGCTCGCGGTTGCGCCGCGCCAAGCAGCACTGAAGCGCCCGGCGGCCGTCGCGCAGGCGCCGCCGCGTCAGGCGTCGACGGACTGCAACGCCGCGAGCACGCGCGTCGCGCACGCTTCGACGTCCAGGCGCTCCGTCAACTCGACGTCGGGGGCTGGCGGTGCCTCGTAGGGGGCGCCGATGCCGGTGAGGTTGGCGAGCGCGCCGCCGCGGGCCTTGGCGTAGAGGCCCTTGACGTCGCGCCTCGCACACTCCTCGAGGCTCGTGTTGACGAACACCTCGACGAAATCGAGCCCGGCCTGCTCGTGCAACTCGCGGGCATGGGCGCGGTCGGCGGCGTAGGGAGAGACCAGGCACACCAGCGCGACCGAGCCGGCGTCGGCGAACAGCAGCGCCAGTTCTGCGACACGGCGCGCGTTCTCGCTGCGGTCGTCGCGGCTGAAGCCGAGGTCGCTGCAGACGCCGTGTCGCAGGTTGTCGCCGTCGAGCCGGTACGCCCAGCGTCCGACGGCGATCAGCTGCTCCTCGACGGCCGAGGCGATCGTGGACTTGCCCGAGCCCGACAGACCCGTGAGCCAGATCGTCGCGCCGCGCTGGCCGAGTCGCGCCCAACGCCGTTCGCGGTCCACGTTGCCCTCATGCCAGCTGACATTGCTCTCGGGCGAGATCGCAGGCCGTGGGTCCCGCAGCGGAGTCTGGCTCATCCTAGAAGTATCCGGCTTTTTTGCGGTCTTCCATGGCGGCTTCTGAGGTTTTGTCGTCGGCGCGGGTTTCGCCGCGTTCGGTGATGCGGGTGGCGGCGATTTCTTTGACGATTTCGGGGATGGTGGTGGCGGTGGAGCGGATCGCGCCGGTGCAGGTCATGTCGCCGACGGTGCGGTAGCGCACGGTTTCGGTTTGGGGGGTTTCGCCGGGGAGTAGTTCTTGGCCTTCGCGGTAGGCGTAGAGCATGCCGTCACGGTTGAATGTTTGGCGGCTGTGGGAGAAGTAGATCGTGGGGACTTCGAGTGTTTCGTCTTGGATGTATTCCCAGACGTCGAGTTCGGTCCAGTTGGAGAGCGGGAACACGCGGACGTGTTCGCCGGGGCGGATGCGGGTGTTGTAGAGGTTCCACAGTTCGGGGCGCTGGTGTTTGGGGTCCCAGTGGCCGAAGTCGTCGCGGAAGCTGAACACGCGTTCTTTGGCGCGGGCGCGTTCCTCGTCGCGTCTGGCGCCGCCGATCGCGGCATCGAAGCGTTGTTTCGCGATCGCGTCGAGCAGTGTCGTTGTTTGCAGGCGGTTGCGCGACGCGCGCGGCCCGGTTTCCTCGATCACGCGGCCCGCGTCGATCGTGTCCTGAACCGAGGCGATCAACAGCCGCTCGCCGAGCTCGCTGACGCGGCGATCGCGAAACTCGATCGCTTCGCGAAAGTTCTCGCCCGTATCGATATGCATCAACGGAAACGGAAAGCGTGCCGGGCGGCACCGCCTCAGACTCAAGCGCACGAAGATGCGACACGCGCAGGTTGGGATGCGTGCGGGGAGCCAGCCGGACGACCCCCGCGGGACGCTGGGCGTGGAGTGTCTTGGGGCGTCGCGCCGGGTGGGCGACGGGCGTGCGTAGCGGGCTCATGGTCATTACGACACGGGGGATCCTCGCAGGTTGCGGGGACCGCTAATCATGTTGGCTGCGATTAAGAGTTCATTAAACAACGTGAAGATGTCGGAGCCGCCGGCGCCTCCGCTTTCGTGCCGCTGCGCGGCTTCGGTCGCGACCCGCGTCGCGGCGGCGGCGCCGGTGCGGCCAGCGCCAGAAACGGCCGCCCCCGATTCACGATCCGCCGGCTCGCTCATCGGCTGCGCGCCGTGAACGGCGCCGAGGTCCCGATCACACGGCCCGCGGCGTCGAGCGCCGCGACCTCATAGGTCGAGTAGCTCTTCGGCAATACGATCGCCGTCTCGAAGCCGAACCTGGGCACCTTGTCCACCACGACACGCAACCGGCTGGCGCTTGGCCCACCCAGCACCGTCCAGCTGACGAGCTGGGTGGCGCCGTTCCAGCTCGCGTACACCCTTGTCGAGCCCCCTGCCGTGCGGACGGCGCCGGCGGGACGCGTCAGCGGCAGGCCGATCCACGGCTCAACCATCGCCCGGTAGCTGAGGTCGGAGCCCGGGAAGAACCCGTCGAGCAGCAGCTTCCCCGACCGGCTGTACTCGGAGAGGTAGGGTCGCGACCCCCAGCCGACGAAGACGTTGCCGTTGGCCAGCGGTTGCGTGTCGCCCATGTAGTCGGCGTTGAGGTTGCGGGCGCTCCCGTACTGGTGGATGAGCGTGGCGGTGTGCGTACGCTCATCGATTTTGAGCAGAAGCGCCCGGGACGGCCCGGTCGCGGGGAC
>JBEKSK010000260.1:0-4317 GCA_049517155.1 Solirubrobacteraceae bacterium | reverse complement strand
TGCGTGCTAGGCTAGCGCCGTGATCGGGCCCGCCGTCGCGGAGACACTGGATCTTGACGACCTGAAGCGGGCGGGCTTGCGGGTGACGGCGCCGCGTCTGGCCGTGCTCGCCGCGGTCCGCCAGGGGGGACATCCGACGGTCGAGGAGCTCGCCGCATCGGCTCGCGGTCGGCTGGGGACCGTTTCGACCCAGGCGGTCTACGACGTGCTGGGCGCCCTGGCGGCGGCCGGTCTCGTACGCCGGATCGAGCCGCCGGGCGGGCCGGCGCGCTTTGAGTCGCGCGTCGGCGACAACCACCACCACCTGATCTGTCGCTCCTGCGGCAGCGTCAGGGACATCGATTGCGCGGTTGGTCAAGGGCCATGCCTGCAGCTGCCCGCGGTCGACGGCTACCAAGTCGATGAGGCGGAAGTGATCTTCAGGGGCCTGTGCCCCGCATGTGGAGTCGCGGATGGCGCTGCTGCGCCCGGCGACCGCGATCATCCTGCCCCCGCGTGACCGGGGCGGCGCAGCGCATTGAGCGACGTATCGCGAGTCTGTGCAAGAGCGTGGGAGCGCCCGGCGGTGCGTGCAAACGGGGAAATCGGCCGGCGCGCGCGACGCGGATCGCAGGGCGCGCCGCACCCGCGGCGATCGTGTCGCACCCCGCGCCGAGGCGGACCGCTCGCGCGACCCCGCGTTGGAGCAGATCTTTGAATGACCCCCGGACCGGCGATAAAAGGAGAAAGCATGGCTGACGCAAGCAAGTGCCCCGTGGTGTCTGACGTGGTTCACACCCACATGCCGGGGAGCCACGCGAACCAGGGCTGGTGGCCTAATCAGCTGAGCCTGAGGCTTCTCCACCAGGACTGCCCGGGGTCCAACCCGATGGGCCGCGATTTCAACTACGCCGAAGAGTTTGGGACGCTCGATCTCGACGCCGTGAAGAAAGACCTCGAGGCGGTGATGACGACGTCTCAGGACTGGTGGCCGGCCGACTACGGCCACTATGGACCGCTCTTCATCCGGATGGCGTGGCACAGCGCGGGCACCTACCGCATCGGCGACGGCCGCGGTGGCGCAGGGTCTGGCGCGCAACGCTTCGCGCCCCTCAACAGCTGGCCCGACAACGCTAGCCTCGACAAGGCGCGCAGGTTGCTGTGGTCGGTCAAGCAGAAGTACGGGCGCAAGATCTCCTGGGCCGATCTGATGATCTTCGCCGGTCACTGCGCGCTGGAATCGATGGGGCTCGAGACGTTTGGCTTCGCCGGCGGGCGCGAGGACATCTGGGAGCCCGAGGAGGACGTCTACTGGGGGCCTGAAGCCGAGTGGCTAGGAGACGAGCGATACAGCGGCGACCGCGAACTCGCCAACCCCCTCGGCGCCGTTCAGATGGGCCTCATCTACGTCAATCCGGAAGGACCGAACGGCAACCCGGATCCGCTCGCATCAGCCCGCGACATTCGCGAGACCTTCCGCCGCATGGCGATGAACGACGAGGAGACGGTGGCGCTCATCGCCGGTGGCCACACGTTCGGCAAGACACACGGCGCGGCAAATGCGGACGACTACGTCGGGCCCGAGCCCGAGGGCGCCAGCATCGAGGAGCAGGGCCTTGGCTGGCGCAACAGCTTTGGCAGCGGCCGAGGCGCCGACGCGATCACGAGCGGCTTGGAGGGCGCTTGGACCACCAGCCCCGCGAAGTGGGACAACAACTTCTTCGACAATCTGTTCGGCTACGAGTGGGAGCAGGTGACGAGCCCTGCGGGTGCGAAGCAATGGGCTCCGAAGGACGGGTCCGGCGCAGGCAGCGTGCCAGACGCCCACGATCCGTCGAGGACGCACGCCCCGATGATGCTCACGACGGACCTCGCGCTGAGGCTTGACCCGGTCTACGGGCCGATCTCAAAGCGCTTCCACGAGAACCCGCAGGAGTTCGCGGACGCCTTCGCCAGGGCCTGGTTCAAGCTGACTCACCGCGACATGGGACCACGCACTCGCTACCTCGGCCCGTTGGTCCCCGCCGAGCCGCTGTTGTGGCAGGACCCTGTCCCTGACGTCACCCACGCGCTGATCGGCGCGCAGGAGATCGCCGATCTGGGGGCCCGGATTCTCGCGTCGGGGCTGTCCATCGCTCAGCTGGTCTCGACCGCCTGGGCGTCGGCGGCAAGCTTCCGCGGCACCGACAAGCGCGGCGGAGCAAACGGGGCGCGCATCCGGCTCGCGCCGCAGAAGGACTGGGCGGTGAACAGTCCGGCCGAACTCGCGAAGGTGCTGGCGACCCTGGCGGCGATCCGGGAGGACTTCAACAGCTCGCAGCCCGCCGGGGTGGCCGTCTCGCTCGCTGACCTCATCGTGCTGGGCGGATCTGCCGCCGTTGAGCAGGCGGCGAAGAGGGCCGGGCACGACATCTCTGTTGCGTTCTCGCCCGGACGCACGGACGCCTCGCAGGAGCAGACCGACGTCGAGGCTTTCGCGGTGCTCGAGCCGACCGCCGACGGCTTCCGCAACTACCTTGCGGATGGGCATCGCCACAAGAGTGAGGAGCTGCTGCTTGACCGGGCGCAGCTGCTGACCCTCACCGCTCCCCAGATGACGGTCCTGGTGGGCGGGATGCGTGTCCTGAACGCAAACTTCGGGGGCTCCGCGCTCGGCGTTCTGACCGAGCGTCCCGAGACGTTGACCAACGACTTCTTCGTCAATCTGCTCGACATGGGCACGATATGGCAGGCGCTGCCCGGATCGCAGGAGACGTTCGAGGGCCGTGCTCGCGAGACGGGCGAGCTGCGGTGGACCGCGACCCGCGCGGACCTCATCTTCGGCTCGAACTCGCAGCTGCGAGCGATCGCCGAGGTCTACGCCTGCGAGGACTCGCAGGAGAAGTTCGTGCGCGACTTCGTGTCCGCGTGGGTAAAGGTCATGAACCTCGACCGCTTCGACCTTGCGTGAGCGCGATCGAGCGCCGAGACCCAGCACAGCTTCGACGCCCGCAGCGATCCGCCGGTGAGGGCCCGCTGCGCGGCGGGCTCCCGATGGCGTCGCGATCAGCCGGCGCTGCGTGGCGTGTGCTGCGATCCGTGGCCTCTACGCGTCCATTCCAGCAGTGCTCAAAGCGGCGCCGACGCGCGTGTACGCTGTGAAGGAGCAATTGGAAGCGCATCGGCCGGCACGGCTGGACGCGCCGCCAGCGAAAGGGATCGCCTGATCCCCAGCGCCGCCCTCAGCCAAGCCGAATCCGCCGCCAAGCGCGGCATCATGCGCCGCATCTCCGTACGCCATCGGGTGATCGCGACAGTGCTCGTCACGCTGGCGGTGTTCACCGTCGTCGGATTCGTGCTCGTCGGCCGCAGGGGCCAGTTCGCGACGGCGCTGCTGACGGCGCCGATCTGGCTGCTCCTACTCGCCGCGCTGCTGCACATCGCCTCGCTGATCACGCGCAGCGAGGCATGGAACTTCTGCATGCGGGCCGCGGAGGGAAGCACGCCGCGGCGCGTGGTGTTCCGCGCCGCCGGGATCGGTGCCCTCGCGAGCGTCCTCAGCGCACAGCTCGGCGTCGCGACGCGCATCGGCGCACTGCGTCGCACGGCACCGACCACCTGCCCGCGGCTGACGGCGCTGGCTGCCGCCGAAGTCCCGATCGTCGCGGTCGAAGCGATGCTCGCCGCCGTGTTCATGTTCACGCTCGTCGGCCCCCTGGACCTGCCGGCGTGGGTGCCGGTCCTGGTGATCGTCGGCATGCTCGCCGGACTCGCGTGCCTGCGCCGCGTCGCTCGCCGCCGGCGCTCGGGGGTGTGGCTCGGGCTGGCGGCGCTGCGCCAGCTGCGCGGTCGCGAGCGGCTCGTCGCACTCGTCGTGCTCGGCGTGCTCGCGCAGATCGTGCGCATCCTGCTCGTGCTGCACGCGGTCGGCGTCAACACGTCGGTTTTCAACGCGATCGCCGTGCTGATCATCAGCGTCAGCCTGAGCCCGCTGCCGCTCGGGGCGGGGGTCGGTGCGACCGCGACGGTCCTGATCCTCGGCGCCCACGGTCTTGCGGCGACCGCCGCGGGAGGCGTGCTGCTGACCGTCACCGGCACCGCCGGGGCCCTCTGCTACGCGGCCTGGGCATGCGGCGACCACGCTCTCGCCCAGGCGCGAACGCGCGCCCGCATCGCCGCCTGAGACGCGGGCGACGGCTACAGGCCGCCTTCGCGCGGCTGCCCGGGCCGCCTGCGTGCGTGGCGACGCCGGGTCGCTGCTCTGGCGTGGCGGGGGTGCAGCATGGGACCGGCCGCCCGATGTCGGGCGGCCGGGTGGCGGCGGGGTGTGGGGTTGCCCGCCGGTTCGCGGCTGGGCGG
>JBEKSK010000259.1:0-4338 GCA_049517155.1 Solirubrobacteraceae bacterium | reverse complement strand
CGGGTGCGGCCGGAGCGCCCGGGGCCGGCGGGGCGGCGGGCGCCGACGGCGGGCCCGGGGGCGCCGGACAGACGGCCGCGCAGGTCATCGCGGCATGCCTGGCCTCCGGCGGGTCCAGTTGCACCGCCGTGGCGGGCAAGGGCGGGGCGGCAGGACGCGGCGCGAACGGCAACGACTACTCGCTTCGCGCGAACGGCACCTACAAGCGCAATCCGCTGCTGCTCGCGCGCAGCCGGACCCTGCCCGATCCCAAGCCGGGACCTTCGGCCGGCGACGGCGGATTCGGCGGCTGGGGCTCCACCGCGTCGCCCTCGGCGCTGAAGGGTTGCATCGGCGCGGGCGCTTTCGCGGCATGCGGTCCCGAGCAGCGCTCGGCGAAGACGAACGCCCTGCAGGTGGTCGCACTCTGGTACGGCTCACTTGGTTCCACGCCGTCTGGTGGCGTCGCGTACGCGCGCGAGGGCCGCGGCGGCGCCGACGGCTACTACAACGCCGGCGGCGACGGGTATCCGGGTAAGGGTGGAACGGCCGGCTCAGCCGGTGTGCCGGGTGGGGCCGGCTCAAGCGGCTTCAACCCGGTCGCTCCTGGAGATGCATGGGCGCCCGGGAACGGTGTCGCGGGCGCGCCCGGCGCGCCGGGCGCCGGCGGTGGCGGTGGCGGCGGGGGCGGCGGCGGGATCGGCAACATCGGGGTCGCCGGCGACGCCGTCGTTTACGGATCCGGCAACGGCGGTGGCGGCGGTGGCGGTGGCGGTGGCGGTGGCGGTGGCGGCGGTGGCGGCGCCGGCGGCGGCGGCTCGTTCGGCCTGTACATGAACGGGGCTTCGAGCGTCACCGCGCAGAGCGGGAGCACGATCGCGGCCGGCAACGGCGGCGCCGGCGGCCCCGGCGGAAGGGGCGGGCATGGAGGCGCAGCCGGCAGCGGTGGCGCCGGCGCCTCCAGCGGCGTTCCGGTCGAGGGCGCCGGCGCGAGCGGCGGCGCCGGCGGCGCCGGCGGCTCGGGCGGAGCGGGCGGCGGTGGCGCCGGCGGTCCCAGCTTCGCGGTCTTCCAGGCCGACGGCAGCGCCTCGACGTGGAACCCGGTGGGCGTCGCGCTGAGCGCCGGCACCCCCGGCGCCGGCGGGGCCTCGGGCGCGCCGGGAGGCAGGAGTGCACCGCGCGGTGGCGGCGGCGCAAGCCATGCCTGTTCGATCGCGCAGTGCGGATTCGACAGCCAGATCCCGATCGAAGCTCCGGCCTACGCACTGGTCAGCGGCACCAAGGCGGCGATGGAGATCGAATGCTCGCGCGCATGCCGCGGCGGCGGCGTCCTGCTGTACCCGCGCGCGCCGTCCGCCCGCCATCGCCAGGTCCTCGCCCGCTTCCGCTTCCAGCTGAACGTCAAAGGGGCGGCAACGCTCGAGGCCAAACTCACGCCGGCCGGGCGCAGGGTCCTCGCCGGCAAGCGGCGGCTGATCGCGTCGGTGACGATCGTGTTCGTGGCCGGCCACTCGCGGCCGACGACCTATGTCACGGCGCTCGACCTGACGCGGGTGACCCCGGCGGCTGCTGCGGGTCACCGCAAGGCGTCGCTGCTCCTACTGACCGGGGCCTGACCGGGCCCGGCCTGGGACGTTGAGCGCGGTTCTTGCTGTGGCCGGTTCACGACGCTACGGTAGATCCGACGCCAGCGCGTATCAATCGGAGGGAGCAACATGAGCGCACAGCCGCCCGTGCCAATTCGGCTTGCGAGCGAGGACGTGATCATCAACGCGCCGATGAGCTATGCGGGCTCGGCGCAGCGCATCATGCGAATCCGACGTCGCGCGCCCGCGGGCTGGCAGCTCGTGGCCGTCACGTCGCTCGCGGTCGTGCTCGTGCTCGTCGCTTGGTGCTTTGTCACCGCCTGGTACATGGTCTGGGGCCTGTGGCTCATCCCCTACAGGCTGCTCCGCCGTGGCGCTCGCAAGCGCAAGGCCGAGGCGATGCGCCACCGCGAGCTGATGGGCACGATCCAGGGCTCGGCCGCAGCATCGGCGGCGGCCATCGTCGCTGCAACGGCGGTTCCCCGGTTGTCAGCGGCCGATCCGCCCACGCTGCCCTCGCCGAGCGAGCGCATCGCTGACGCCGACCGCGACCGCGCGATCGAGGAGTTACGCGAGCATATGCTCGCTGGCAGGCTGGACGCCGACGAGTTCGAGGAACGCCTGGTCTCGGCGCACAGGGCACGAACGCGGTCGGATCTGGACGCGGTGAGAACTGACCTGCCATAGGCCGGCGCTCGTGGCGCCACGCTCCGCGTGGTGGCCTGCGCGGCTCGTGTTGCTCGCGCTGGCTCCGGTGGCGGGGAGAGCGGTTAGCATCGCGGTGACGTCGACCATTGGGGGCGAAGCGCGAGTGAAGCCGGTCGGCACGGCAGCAAAGCGGCGGCTGGTGACGCTGGGCGCGGTGCTCGCGTCGGGTGTGTTGCTCGCCGGGATCGCCGTGCACGGAAGTGCCGCGTCTGCGAGTCCGAGGGCGGTACTCACCTGGATCAAGAGCTCGAACTCGCTTCACAGCAGTGTTGAGATCGCAAATCTGGACGGCAGCGACGCGCGCACGCTCGGGCCCGGCACGTTTGCGGCGGTCGCGCCGGACGGCGTGTCGGTCGCCGTCGTGGAGTCGCTGCCGCCGGCCGACAACGCAACCTCCGAGCTGCTCGTGTATCGCTCGAGCGGCGCCCAAGCGGCTGTGAAGCTCTACCACTGCGACGGCTTTCTTGGCATCGACGGCTGGTCGGCGGACTCCAAGCTGATCCTCGCAAGTTGCCCCCACGGGCTTGGCGAGAAAGGTCCGCTGCTCGTGATCGCGGCCGGCGGCGGCTCGGTTGCGACGATCGCGAGCGGCGTCATCGACGGCGCGAGCTTCGCGCCGAACCGCTCAGACGACGTCGTCTACGCGCTCGGCTCCTCACAACTCCTGACTGCGCCGGTCAACCTCTACACCACCTCGCCGGCGGGGACCGGGACGCGGCGGCTCACGCACGGTTGGGTCATCTCCGACCCGGTTTGGGGCCCCGGGCTCATCGTCTTCGCCCGCACCACCTCCCGCGGGAAGTTGATCGCGCCGATCAACCAGCTCTGGTCGATCGACCCCAACGGCACCGCACTGCGCCAGCTGACGCACATCAAGGTCGACCCGCTAGCGAGCGGCCTCGAGCCGCTTGCCTTCTCCGCCAACGGCGAGCATCTGCTGTGCGGCTTCAGCGGCACCGACCAGAGCTCCTCGTGGGCCGTCACACTGGGCGGCAAGGAGGTTGTTGCACGTCAGATCTTGAACGAATTCAGCGCTCCCGACGCCATCTCGCGTGACGGCAGCAGGGTGCTGCTGACGAAGGGCTTCGAGGGCGAGCCGACCTCGGTTGTGAGCGCCCCCTGGGGCGGCGGCAAGCCGGCGGTACTCGTGGCGCACGGCGCCAACGCGAGCTGGAACGAGTAGCGACGCTCAAGGCCGCGCCGGTCGCGCGGCGTCTTGCTGGCGGGCCGGAATCGGCTCAGCCAACGCAGCGCGCCCGGGAGCCGCGGGGAAGGGGTCGGCGAAGTACTGGGTCTCGTGCGTCACGAGACCGTCGCTGATCTCCATGATGCTGAGCGAATATGTAGGCACGCCGTCATAGGGGATCACGCACTCGCTCACCCACAGCCCGCCGCCGCCCAGGATCCGGCGGATGGCGAAGTGGCGCTCGGCCGGATGCCCGCCGCGTTGCGCCTGGATCCTTGAGCGACCTCTGAAGCGCTCGCCGGACTGCGGGTAGTCCAGGATCGCGTCCGCGGCGTAGATCGCGTGCTCAGCGTCGGCGTCGCCGCGTTCGGAGGCCTCCCAGTGCTCTTGGAGCAGCGCCCGGATAGCCCCATCACGATCCAGCGCGCCGCTCACCCCTCATCCCCTCACCGCGAGTCGGAGCCGCTCGCTCGCACGACAGATGTGATCCTCAGGCACCGCATCCAGCGACGATGCCGCCAACAAGGACAGCTGACCACGACGACGACCAGTGAAGCTCTGCGGCATGAGGGCATCGTGTTGGACCCGCCGGACAAAACCAGCTGCCGACAGCCACCGCGCCACGCGGCGGCGGGCGCGTCCTCGGAGTTCTTGCCGATGCCTACCGGCTAGGCTCGTCGAGTGATGCGGCTGGCCGGCACTCGCGTCGTGGTGACCGGGGCCACGAGCGGGCTCGGAAAGGCGATGGCTGAAGCTCTGGTCGCTGCTGGCGCACGCGTGGCCGTTACGAGCCGCGAGCGGTCTCGCGCCGAGGCGGCCGCCGCGGCACTGGCACCGGCGGCTGTCGGGATCGAGATGGATGTCCGCGACGAGACATCG
>JBEKSK010000258.1:0-4346 GCA_049517155.1 Solirubrobacteraceae bacterium | reverse complement strand
GCCAACGACGCGATCATCGGTGGCCTTGCGATCGTGCTCATCGCATCGGTCGTCGCCGTCCGCGTATTCGGCGCCTGACGACCCCTCCAACGCGGCCGCGGACGCGCTACTCCTCTGCGCGACCAGCGACAGCGTGGTCCTGCCCGGATTCACGCGGAAGCAGTCGCGCAGGTCGGGGGTGGTTGGTGTTCCGCGGCTTGCGACCGGCTTGCTTCTGGTAAGACAGCCTGATGCGCAGGCGAACATCTACCGGACAGACCTTGATCTCGCTCTACGGTTCTGATGGCGCCGCGCCTTCGGTCCGCGGTGGAAGGTAAGGCCCGGCCCATGGCCGGCGACGCTTGTGATCCGCGGGTTGACGAGCTGCTTGCGGCAGCGGATGCCGCCGCCCGGCGTGATCGTGCCGACGAGGCGCTGGCGTTGATTGACGAGGCTCTCGCGACCTGTCGATCGAACGACGGTGAGGACGTGCGAGCGTGTGTTGTAAAGGCCTTGGGGCAGAAGGCTCGCGTGCTCCAACGACTGGGCTTGCTCGCGGAGGCAGTTGACGCGGTGGACGAGCTCGTGGCTTTCGCTGGGAATGCCGACGATCTCGCCGTCGCGGAGATGGTGGTGACTGCTCTGTCACGCAAGGGATATCTCTCGCGCAATCTCGGACGGCCCGAGGCCGAGCTACAGGTCTGGGACGACGTATTGAGTCGCTACCGCCGCGACACGCCGACCGGCAGCGCACCTGGAGTGCTCGAGGCGCTCACAGGGCGGGCCTCCGCGCTGCAGGCGCTCGGCCAGTCGCAGGAGGTTGTCGCTGCGTGTGATGAGGTGTTGGCGTACGCGGCGGGTATGAGCAATGAGGATGCGCAGGAGCGGGAGGCGTGGGCCTTGTCGGCGAAGGCTGGGGCGCTGATCGACCTCAAGCAGCACGAGGCGGCGCTCGCGGAGATTGATCGGTTGTTGCAGCGCTTCGGTGATTCTGCGGATGAGGTTCTGCATGCGTCCGTGGCGAGCGGCCTTGAACGCCAGGCCGTCGCGTATCGCGAGCTTGGATCCACGGATCAGCAGCTGGCGGCGTTGACGGACCTCACGCAGCGGTTCGCGAGTTCGACCGTCCCTGATGTCGTGAGGCGCGTGTCGTTTGCGCAATACCGGCAGGGGGTCCTGCTTGAAAGGCTTGGCGATGAGCCGGGCGCTCTGGTGTGCTACCGCTCGTTCTGCGAGCGCGTGAAGGACACCGACGATCGCGTGATGCGCGGCTGGTGGGTGCGCGGGTCGCTTCGCTGGGCGGCGATGCTGTCGCGCAGCGGCGCCTCGGCTGAGGCTGTGAGCGTTCTCGACGACGCCGTTCAAGTGCTGGAGGTCGTCGGCGAGAACGACATGCGGGACTGGGCGAGCCTGATGCTCGCGAGAGCCGAACTACTCCAGGATGTTCAACGCAGCACAGAGTCGCTCGTCGTGCTCGAGGCGATCGTGGATCGCCTTGACCACAGCGGCGAGCCGGAGACCCGCATGCTGATTGCCCGGGCGCTGATCGGCAAGAGCACGATCCTGGCTGCCGTGGGTCGTGCAGACGAGGTGCCATCCGTCGTCGAGCTGCTCGTCGAGGAGTTCGCTGAACCCGCGCTCGAAGCGCTCGACGAGCGCATCAGCCAGCTCTCCGGTGTCGACGACCCGTTCGCGCGCTACAGCCTCGCCCAAGGCCTCCTCACCAAGGCCGGCATCCTCCACGACCTCGGACGCAACCGTGAAGCCAAAGCCATCCGCAAACGCCTCGTCGCAGAGTTCAAACGAGACGCCGATCCCAGAATCGCGGCCCTCGCCGCCGCCGCACGAGACCTGTTCTAACCCCGTTCAGCCTGTCGGCAGGTTGGCAGTCCGGCGGTTGACAGCTACAGCTTCCGCTGCCCAACGGCGTTGCTCCCTTGCGCGATAGGCAGCACGCGTGACCGTCGGGGGTGGAGACCTGCTGGCCGGATAGCATCGCGTCCATGAGCGAGTTGACCCACGGCGACGAGGTCCGAGTGCTCGCCAGCGCTCCCGACGAGTTTCGTCCGAGCATCCGGGCTTGGGTGGTCGGGATCCGCGCTGACCCTGCCGAGGACGGCAACGAAGTCCTCCTGGTGATCGAGTTCGATGACGGCACCAGCATCGAGGTGCCCTCGGACCTCCTGCAGAAGGCGTCGTGAATCGGCCGGCCAGCGTGAGTGGTGCTTCGCGCGAGGACCGACACGCTGGCGTGGCTGCTATTCGGCTGGTCCGACCTTGACGGGTAGTCGTTCGTCGCCGAACACGGCTGCGATTTCAATATGGCCGCCGAGCGCCTCTACGTAGCTGCGCAGGGTCGATAGGTAGATGTCGCTTCGGCCTTCCAAGCGGGAGACGTTGCCCTGGGTTATGCCGAGATCGTCCGCGAGCTGGACCTGGGTGACGTGGCGAGACTGGCGCAGATCGGCCAGCGCCAGAGCGTCCTCGATTGCGCGCTGACGCTCGACCACGCCGGCTTCCCAGTCTGGATCGCTTTTGCGTGCGCGCTCGCGCAGCTCGTTGAAGTTCCTGGTCTTGGTTGCCATCTACGGTGCTCCTTCGCTTTCAAGGTCCGCCAAGTGCTCGTCCAATAGCTGATCCGCGCGCGGGATCATCTGGGCATAGAACTCCTGCCAGCGGTCGCGCTTGTCGCCACCGAGCAGCAGGATCGCGGCCCGCCGAGGATCGAACGCGAACAGAATCCGGATCGTGCCCACGCGCAGTTCCTTCATGTTCGCGTGGCGCGAGCCAACCACGCTGTCGACAAGCGGGCGGCCCAAGCCGGGACCGCGCTGCTCGAGCACACGCACCGCGGCATCGATGCCCTGCTGGTCCTCGACACGCAGCGTCTCCCACCACGCCCCGAACTGATCCGTGAACTCGACATCCCACACCCCGGCACTATACCCCGAACCGCATATGCTTTCAAGCGCATATCGAGCCGCTTTGCTCCTGCCCAGAACGGTCGGTCGAGTGTCGCAACGCGCGACAGGCCAGCGGCCGGTGACCGGATCACGCGATAGCAGTAGCCTGAAACTCATGCGGATTGCAGCGACCGCTGTTGCTCTCGCGCTGGCCGCGCTCGTCTGCGCGGTGGCCGCCACCGCCGCCGGTCCTCCGCTTGGCTGCGTATTGCAGGCGTGGGCAGGCAACCCCGGCGTCGGCGCGAGAACGATCGGCGAGGAGTACGGCTTCCTCAACGTCGGACTCCAGACGTGCGTGATCCGCGGCTATCCCGCCGTCACGATGCTCAACGACTTCCGGCTCCCCATGCCGACGATTGTTCGCCGCGTACGGTCCGGCGTGGCCCCCTACGGCCCCGTGCAGCTCGTCGTGCTCCGGACGGGCGAGCGCGCCTTGTTCAGCGTTTCCTGGGCGGACGGGACGGGGTACGCGCACGCCCGCTGTCCCACCTCGACACAGCTACTACTTACCCCACCCGGTACCGCACCCGGAGATGGCCACGCCGTCGTCCTAAGCGGGCCGCAAGCTCGCATCACGCCATACGGCGGGACGGACAAGCACGTGGATTGCGGCGTTGTCTACGTCGGGCCCGTGCATCTGTACACACCAACTAACTACTAGGCGGCCCATTCCGGCGGCTGATGCTCAGCGCGAGAGGCGGCAGCGGGGCGCACCGAGCTTCACGACGGCTGTGGCGCGGCTATTCGGGCGGTGGGCGGAGAGCGCTGACGATCCGCTCGGCATACCACTGCGGCCAGGGCAGCGTTGGCATCGTTTGCGTGTACTCCTTGTCGAGCGCGACCAGCAGCCACACCAGCTCGCTGCGAACGGGTGTTGAGCCGAGGATCTGCGGCAGCTCGGATAGGTTGAGCAGCCAGTCGGCATACCAGGACGCCCAGTCCGGGTCCTCACCGTGGACGATCCGATAGACGACGTGGTGGGTCTCCCCGGCTTCATGCAGCAACTCCGCGACACGGACGGTTTGATCGTTCATGCCGCTGAGTTTGTCGCATCGTTGGCGATGACCCTGTCGCGACCTCGCGCACGCGCACGCTACCTGCTTTCGCTGCGCGCGAGGAGCAGCCGCCCACGCGGGCGGCGACCCTTGGCCGCGGTGCCTGAACGGGGTACCGTGTAGGCGTGAGCGAATCGCTGCTGTTGACGATCGTCTTCGAGCCTGACGAGGACGGCTGGATTGTCGCGTCGATCCCTGAGGTTCCGGGCGCCACCAGCCAGGGGCGGACCCGCGAGGAGGCGCGCGAGAACGTGATCGATGCACTGCACGGCATCCTTGAGCTGCGCTTCGGCGAGCATGCCCTCAGCGAGCCGGCGGCGGACAGCGAATCGCTCGAGCTGCGTATCGC
>JBEKSK010000257.1:0-4401 GCA_049517155.1 Solirubrobacteraceae bacterium | reverse complement strand
GCACCGTGGTCTCCTACACGCAGGGGATCAACGTCGACCAGCAGATCCTCTCCGACCTGCCGCCGACGCTTTCGCTGGCGATCGGCGCCGGGATCATCTGGTTCCTCACCGGCGTCCTCTTCGGCGTGCTCGCGGCCGTCCGGCACGGTCGCTGGCTGGACCGCGTGCTGACCGTGCTCTCGCTGATCGGCGTCTCGACCCCGGTGTTCTTCCTCGGGGCGATCCTCAGCTTCTACCTCGGCTACAAGGCGGGGATCTTCCCCAACGGGGACTACGTCAACATCACGACCAACCCGATCCAGTGGGCCTACCACATGATCCTGCCGTGGTGCGCGCTCTCGGCGGTGTTCGTCGGCGTCTACTCGCGCGTGCTGCGCTCGACGATCCTGGACATGAACAACGACGACTTCGTGCGCACGGCGCGCGCGAAGGGGCTCTCCGAGCGCCAGGTGATGGTTCGCCACGTGCTCCGCAACAGCCTGATCCCGATCGTCTCGCTGTGGGGCCTGGACTTCGCGTCGGTGATCGGCGGTGGCGCGATCCTCACCGAGTCGGTCTTCAACCTTCAGGGCGTGGGGCAGTACGCGGCGCAATCGGTGGAGCGGTTGGACGTACCCCCGGTGCTCGTGATCACGATGTTCGGAGCGTTCTTCGTCGTGTTGCTCGGCGCGATCGTCGACATCGTGCACGCCTGGATTGACCCGCGGGTTCGGCTGTCCGCGTGAGCGCCGCCGCGCCGCTTCTGTCGGTCGAGGACCTGCGCGTGACGTTCCGCACCGAGGAGGGCCTCGTGCACGCCGTCGACGGTGTCTCCTTCAGCGTCGACCCCGGCGAGGTGGTGGCGATCGTCGGCGAGTCGGGGTCCGGCAAGTCGGTCACGTCGATGACGCTGATGGGGCTGACCCGGTCGCCCAACGCGTCGTTCGGGGGAACCGCGCATTTCGAGGGCACCGAGCTGATCGGCGCGAGCAACGATCAGCTGCGCCGGATCCGCGGCGCGCGCATCGCGATGGTCTTCCAGGATCCGATGAGCTCGCTGGATCCGGTGCAACGCATCGGCAAGCAGATCGCCGAGCAGATCCGCGTCCACGACCGCGACGTCAGCCGCTCGGAGGCACTCGACCGCGCCGTCGGCCTGATGGAACGCGTCGGCATCCCGAGCGCGCGCGAGCGAGCCCGCTCCTATCCGCACGAGTTCTCAGGCGGCATGCGCCAGCGCGTGATGATCGCGATGGCGCTGTCATGCTCGCCGAGCCTGCTGATCGCCGACGAGCCGACGACGGCGCTGGATGTGACGATTCAGGCTCAGATCCTGGACGAGCTGCGGCTGCTGCGCGAACAGAGCGCCACGGGGATCATCCTTGTCACCCACGACCTCGGGGTCGTCGCGGACATCGCCGACCGCGTCGTCGTGATGTACGCGGGGCGTGTCGTCGAGCAGGGGACGCTCGACGAGCTGTTCTACGACCCCCAGCACCCCTACACCTGGGGCCTGCTCGGTTCGATCACGCGGATCGACAGCGACCGCTCGCGGCACCTGCCGGCGATCGCCGGGCTGCCGCCCTCGCTGATGAACCCGCCGGCGGGCTGCCACTTCCGCCCGCGCTGCCCGCACGCGTTCGCCAAGTGCACCGAGATCCCCACGCTCGACGGACGCCTGCCGGACGCGCCCGAGCACCTCGACCGCTGCTGGCTGGCCCCGGCGGACAAGCGCGCCCGCCGGCTCATCGACGGACAGTTCGGGCTGCCCGCCGCCGGATCGGTGACCGCGTGAGCGCCGAGGCCCCGCTGCTCGAGGCCGAGCACCTGCAGATCCACTTCCCGGTGCGCGGAAGCCGTTCGGTGCGGCGGGGCGGCGTCGCCGTACAGGCCGTCTCCGACGTCTCCTTCACCCTGCGAGAGGGCGAGACCCTCGGCGTCGTCGGCGAATCGGGCTGCGGTAAGACGACGCTGATCCGTGGCCTCGTCCGCCTGATCGAGCCGACCGGCGGCTCGGTTCGCTTCCGCGGCACCGACATCACAAAGGCGGGGCGCCGGCAGATGGCGCCGCTGCGCCGCGAAATGCAGATGGTCTTCCAGGATCCCCAGGCGTCGCTCAACCCCCGCAAGCGGATCCGCCAGATCCTCGCCACGCCGCTGCGCATCGCCGGCCTGCCGCGCGCCCAGATCGAACCGCGCGCGCGAGAGCTGCTCTCCCGGGTCGGCCTGAACCCGGAGCATCTCGACCGCTATCCGCACGAGTTCTCCGGCGGCCAGCGCCAGCGCATCGGCATCGCGCGGGCGCTCGCGCTCGAGCCGAAGGTGATCATGCTCGACGAGCCCGTCTCGGCGCTCGACGTCTCGATCCAGGCGCAGGTGATCAACCTGCTCGAGGACCTGCAGAACGAGCTGGCGCTCACCTTCATCTTCGTCGCCCACGACCTTTCGGTCGTGCGCCACGTCTCCGACCGGATCGCCGTGATGTACCTGGGCAAGATCGTCGAGCTCTCGCCCTCGCAGGAGCTCTACGACAAGCCGATCCACCATTACACGCGCACGCTGCTGTCGGCGATCCCGATCCCCGACCCGCGCGAGAATCGCGCGCGCACGAGGACGCGCGTCGAGGGGGAGCCGCCCAACCCGATCGCGCCGCCGCCCGGTTGCCACTTCCACACGCGCTGCCCGGCCGCGAGCGGGCTCTGCCGGACCGTGGAGCCGCCGCTGGCCGAATACGCGGGCGGCCATCTCGCCGCCTGTCACCATCCGATCTCGGTGAGCGCCGAGGAGATCGCCGCGGCACGGCGCTCACCCGCCAGCCCGCTGAGCGCCGGCAGCGAGCTGCCGGTGGCCGCGCCAGAGTAGGGCGGGGCCGCGAGCGCCGCCTCCGGCGCGCGTGTCGCTCGCTAGACTCGCCTCACTGTGGCATCCGTCAAGCTCCACCGCTGCTCCTGGACGTTCCTGCACACCGACCTCGACGCGTGCTGGAAGGTGCAGCGCGCGCTCGACGAGCAGGGGATCGACTACGAGGTCGTCAAGCACGGCTACGGCAAGGGCGCGCGACCAGCTGTCCGCGCGCTGAGCGGCCAGAAATGGCTGCCGGTCATCGAGTTTGAGGACGGCCGCGCCTATCGCGCCGAATCGGACGATATGGCCGCGCGCGTGCGCGCCGGCCAGCTCTTCGGCTGAGTCAAACTCGCGCCCGCAGGATGGGCAAAGCGACACCCATGGCGGCTGTTTCGCCGCGCGCAGCCGGATACAGTCGTCCCAGCTGCACGGACGCAGTGCGCATCACCGAGGCCCGCCCTTGCAGGCAAGCGAAGGCGGGCCTCGGTCTTCCCCGCCGACCGCGCGTCGTGGGCCTCGTGATCGTGCCGGCGCCCGCCGGTGCGAAGGACAGCTCGACGGCCTCGCGCGCTCGCTGATGCGGCGCACCGGGGCGCGGCGTTCAGCGACCGGTGGCCGCGCTCACGCCCGCGCCGCCGCGCGCCACGGGTCGCGTTGGCGCGGCCGCAAGCGCCACGGCGCACTCGCGCGGCGCAGACGCCACGGTGGCGGGCCGGGCCGGCCACGCCGAATCCATAGGCTGCGTGGAAGATGTTCCTGCTCATCCTGATCGGCTGGGCCGCCGCGGAGATCTTCGCCTTCGTCGAGGTGGGGCATGCGATCGGCTGGCTTGGGGCGATCTTGATCCTGCTCGCGACCTCCGTGCTGGGTACTCAGCTGTTGCGCATTCAGGGACGCGCAGCGATCGAGCGCGTTTCGCTGGCGGTCTCCGCGCGCAGGGCGCCGGGTCGTGCCGCGCTCGACGGCGTGCTCGGATTCCTCGGCGCCATGCTGCTTGTGCTCCCGGGCTTCGTCAGCGATGCGCTCGGCGCGCTGCTCCTGCTTCCGCCAACCCGCAAGCTCGCGCAGCGGTGGCTGTCGCGCCACTACGCGGGGCGCGCGATGAGGTTCGTCGCGAACACGGGCAGCTTCGCGTCACGAGCCGGCGGCCGGCAGGCGGATGACGTGGATTCAACGGCGATCGACGACGACCGTGAAGCGCTCGATCGCTGACCGCGGATCCCCGTCAACCGCGCCGCCATCTCGGCGTTTGACCGAGCTCACAGCCACCGAAGTTCGGGCGCCCGTCGCCGCGCCAGAGCGTTCCCGCCGCCCGCCGCAGCGATCACGGCGACCTCACGCGGTCGCCGCGTAGCCGCCGCCGCCGCGCGCTTGCCATACTCCCGGTCCCACGTTTTGGGGGCGTAGCTCAGTCGGTTAGAGCGCCGGCCTGTCACGCCGGAGGTCGCGGGTTCGAGTCCCGTCGCTCCCGTAGGAGGAAGAGGCTGCAAGTGAGTTGGTTCTTGGTGATACAACCAGCCCGAGCCAAGGCCGAAACGTCCGTTGAGTACCACAGTCGAGTACCACTTGAGGGTTTGT
>JBEKSK010000256.1:0-4448 GCA_049517155.1 Solirubrobacteraceae bacterium | reverse complement strand
GATCGCAAATTCGGCGAGCTCCTCGGCCAGACGGTCGAGGATCGCGACGCCGCGCTCGGGATGGGTGACCTCGCGCCCGCGGAACATGATCGTCACCTTGACCTTGTCCTTGTGGCGCAGAAAGCGCTCGACGTGGCCCTTCTTGGTGTCGTAGTCGTGCTGCGCGATCTTCGGGCGGAACTTGATCTCGCGGATCGTGATCTGCTGCTGGTGCTTGCGCGCCGCCTTCAGCTTCTGCGCCTGCTCGTACTTGTACTTGGAGTAGTCGAGCACGCGGCAGACGGGCGGCTTGGCCTCGGGCGCGACCTCGACCAGGTCGAGATCGCGCTCCGCGGCATAGCGCAGGGCGTCGTCGATCTTCATCAGGCCGATCTGTTCGCCGTCTTCCCCGATCAGCCGGACCTCGGGGACCCGGATGCGCTCATTGATCCTGGTCGGATCGCGCTCTGGCGGGCGCCGGTCGAATCTACGCGGGACCGGCACTAATGCTCACGCGCGCGCGTCAAGCGGGCTGCCGGCGCGGCATGGTGGTTGTTGCGAAGGCCAAGGTGGGCGAGTATAGCGGGGCGAGGGGCCCGTGGCGAGGGATTGTTGGCAAGCTGTGAAGCGGCGCTCAGCGTGAGCGCTGCGAGGTCTCGCTGCGCAGCCGCTCCACGAACTCCTCGAGCGCGACGACGCCAACGTCACCGGCGCTGCGCTCGCGTACCGCAACCGTTCCCGCCGCCGCCTCGCGCTCGCCGACCACCAGCATGTAGGGGAGCTTGCGCAGCTGGGCATCGCGGATCTTGCGTCCGACGGACTCCGAGCGGGCATCCAGCTCGCCGCGCAGTCCGGCGGAGCCCAGCGCCGCGAGCACATCGGCGGCAGCCGCGTTCTGGTGATCGGTGATCGGCAGCACGATCGCCTGTACCGGCGCGAGCCAGACCGGCAGCTGGCCGTCGAGGTGCTCGAGCAGGATCCCGATGAAGCGCTCGAAGGAGCCAAACAGCGCGCGGTGGATCATCACCGGGCGATGCTCGGCGTTGTCGGCGCCGGTGTAGGTGAGCTCGAAGCGCTCGGGGAAGTTGTAATCCAGCTGCACGGTGCCGAGCTGCCACGAGCGCCCGAGCGAGTCGGTCATGTGCATGTCGATCTTCGGCGCGTAGAACGCCCCCTCCCCCTCCATAACCCTGTAGTCGAGGCCGAGACTCTCGAGCGCGGCTGCGAGCACCCCCTCCGCGTGATCCCAGAACGCGTCGTCGCCGAAACGCTGCTGCGGTCTGGTCGAGAGCTCGATGCGCGTTTCGAAGCCGAACAGGCGATAGACCTCGAAGCCGAAGTCGACGCAGCCGGCGACCTCGTCGCGGATCTGCTCCTCGGTGCAGAAGATGTGCGCGTCGTCCTGCGCGAAGGCGCGGGCACGCAGCAGGCCGTGCAGCGTGCCGGAGGGCTCGTTGCGGTGCAGCAGGCCCGGCTCGGAGAAGCGCACCGGCAGGTCGCGGTAGGAGCGTGGCTCCATCGCGTACAGCACGCAATGTCCCGGGCAGTTCATCGGCTTGAGCGCCATCGGGCGCTCCTCGTCCTGGGTGACGAACATGTTCTCGCGGTATTTGTCCCAATGACCCGAGATGCGCCACAGCTGGGCGTCGAAGAGCTGCGGTGTCTTGACCTCCGTGTAGCCGTGGGCCCGCGTCAACTCGCCGGCGAGGTCGCGCAGGCTGTTCCACAGCGTCGTGCCGTGCGGCGTCCAGAAGGCGTTGCCGGGTGCGAGCTCGGAGAAGTTGAAAAGCCCGAGCTCGCGGCCCAGCCGGCGGTGGTCGCGTGCCCGCGCCAGCTCGAGACGCTCGAGATAGGAGTCGAGCTCCGCCTTGGACCCAAAGGCGGTGCCGTAGATCCGCGTCAGCATCGCCCGCTTGGAGTCGCCGCGCCAGTAGGCGCCGGCGACGGACTGCAGCGCGAAGGCGTTGATCGCGGCGGTGCTCGGGGCGTGCGGGCCGCGACAGAGGTCGGTGAACGGGCCGTTGGTGTAGAGCGAGACCGTGGAGATCTGCTGGTCGCGCACGAGATCGTCGATCAGCTCGACCTTGTACGGCTGGTCCTCGGCGAGGAAGCGCTCGCGCGCGGCGGCGACCGCCACCTCCTCGCGCACGAAGGGCTCGGCGCGCTTGACGTGCTCGCGCATCCGCGCCTCGATCGCCGGGAAGTCCTCCTCGGAGATCGACGTGCCAGCCGGAAAGTCGAAGTCGTAATAGAAGCCGTTCTCGATCGCGGGGCCGATGCTGATCTTCACGCCCGGATAGAGCTCCGTCACCGCTGCGGCGAGGACGTGCGCGGCGTCATGGCGGATCAGGCCGAGCGCCCCCTCCCCCTTGGCTGTCAGGATCGAGACCGTCGCACCATCGGCCACCGGGCGCGCAAGGTCGCGCAGTTCGCCGTCCACCTCGATCGCCAGCGCCGCGCGGGCCAGTCCCGCACCGATCGCGGTCGCGACGTCGGCGCCAGTTGCCCCGTCTGGGAGCTCGAGCGACTTTCCGTCGGGGAGTGTCACGTGCGTGCTCATCGCCGTAGCGATCCTACGTCAAGCGGGCCCGGCGATCCTGGCCGCGCAGCGGCGGGGGTAGGCTGAAGGCAATGGAATCGCTGCGCGGGAAGCTCCTGATCGCCCCGCCAATGCTGGCCGACCCCAACTTCACGCGCACCGTCGTGCTGATCGCAGCACACGACGAGGAGGGCGCGCTCGGCCTGGTGCTGAACCGTCCGCTGCAGACGCCGCTGTGGGAGGTCTCGCCGGTGCTTCAATCGCTCGCGGAGCCCGGCTCGATGCTGCATGCGGGCGGTCCCGTGGCGCCCGAGTCGGCGGTCGTGCTGGCCGACTTCCGCGACCCGACCCTCGCGGCGCTGATGATCTTCGGCAGCGTCGGCTTCCCGAGCGCGGCATGCGAACTGGACGACCTCGCGGCCGGCGCGCGCCGCGCGCGGGTCTTCGCCGGCCACTCGGGCTGGGGTCCGGGTCA
The DNA here is from genome assembly GCA_049517155.1 of Solirubrobacteraceae bacterium. GTDB lineage: Bacteria > Actinomycetota > Thermoleophilia > Solirubrobacterales > Solirubrobacteraceae > Palsa-513. The sequence goes on along the minus strand of JBEKSK010000256.1, from coordinate 1,455 downwards.
GCTCGACGGCGAGCTGACCGACGACGGCTGGATCGTGGGCCAGCTCGCCCCGGACGAGCTCTGGCAGCCCGACAGCTCGCAGCTGTGGTCGACGGCGCTGCGCCGCAAGGGCGGGAGCTACGCGCTGCTCGCGCGGATGCCCGAGAACCCATCGGTCAACTAGCGCGGCGCGAGCGTCGCGCTCGGCGTGAGGGGCCTCAGGCGGCTGCGTGCCAGATCGCGTCGTCGCCGAGCGGCTCGCGACGCACGCGCCCCTCCGCAAGCAGTGCCAGCAGCGCGTCCTCGGCGCCGGCGCGATCCACGTCGACGAGGTTCCCGGCCGCAAGCGCTGCGACCTCCTGCGTGCAGAGCCCCGCCCTGAAGTACTCGAGCAGCTCGAGCGGGCCCGCCTGCGGCGGCGCGAAGCGCTCGAGCGTCACATCGAGGTTGGCGATCAGCACGTCGTAGGCCTCCAGCGGCTGGAAGCCGCCCGCCTCCAGCCGGCGCCCGTCGGCCGACTCGAACAGGATCGACGGCGCCGTGTAGCGGACGACGCCGTCGCTCACGGCCGCCTTGCCCTGGAATTCGGTGGCTCCGCCGGCCGCGCTGCGTGCTCGTGCGCGGTCCGCCGCGTAGGCCTCCTCGACGGCGGCTGAGTCGAGCGCGGCGACGAGCGCCGCCACGTCGACGCCGTCGAGGTCGCGCAGCGCTTCGGCGATCCCCTCGTCCTCGTCGAGCGCCAGCGGCGAGTTGAACCAGGCGAATGCGAGGGCGCGAAGGACCGCGAACTCGCGCCCCGGGTGAGCGAGCCGCGCTGCCACGACGGCTCGGCAGGCGCGGCCGGTCGCGACAGGCCGCGCGCGGGGCGCAGCCGTGATCGGCATCCCGTAGCGGTCGCGAAAATGCCGCGCTCCGGCGGCCTGGCGCGCCGGCGTGTAGCCGCCGGGCGGCGCCGGCGGGCCGGCCTGGTCGCGCAGCCCGATCGTCACGAGATGCCAGTCCAGCTGGTCGCGGTAGCGCCAGCGCAGCACAGTCAGGGCGGGCGTCGCCGAATAGGCCCAGGGGCAGGCCGGGTCGCTGAAGAGCGTCGCGCTAATCGCCATCTGGCGAACTCTATTGAAGCGCTCGAGCGGGCTTTGGCAGGGCGCGCCGGCGGGCACCGGCCTGCTGACGCACCGGCGCCGCCACGGGCGGGCGAGCGGCGTGGCGCGGCCGAGTCGCGGTTTCTTGGCCACCATGGCGGGCGAGGAAGCTCCGGTCCCCTCCACTTGTACAAACGCCGGGCCGGGGATTTGCTCCGCCGGGAGGTATGGGCGCCGCGACCCGCTGCATAGAACTCCGGGCGAGGCCGCAGCAGCGGCCACTGGTCATACCCACGCCCCAGGAGGAGCGAATGCTCGCAACCACATTACTGCCGTACAAGAGCTATTTGAATGCAGGCGACAACGCGTGGCAGATGACCGCCGCGACGTTCGT